>NZ_JAZDRM010000040.1:0-33662 GCF_047501495.1 Ancylobacter sp. G4_0304
CCCCCGCTGCCGGGTTGCCGCCCGCCCGCGAGGCCGTGCCGAAGGACAGCGCCCCCGGAGCCGCCATGGTGGAGCCCAAGGCCGCCTCGTAGTGGCCCTGGCACCTATCGCGCTCTGGAAAAAGGATGAGCCGCCCGCTCAGGCGTGGCCGGCATCCGGGGAGAGCATGCCAGGATCGATGCCGATCTTGCGCAGCGCGCGGTCATATTTCGCCGCCGTGTCGGCGCCGAACACCAATGAGCGGTCGGCCGGACAATGCAGCCAGCCATTCTGCTGGATTTCGTTCTCCAGCTGCCCCGGCGCCCAGCCGGCATAGCCCAGCGCCAGCACCGCGCTCGACGGCCCGTCACCGGCCGCAATGGCCCGCAATATGTCGAGCGTCGCGGTGAGGCAGATGCCGTCGTCGATCGGCAGCGTCGAATCCTGGATGAAGAAATCGGCGCTGTGCAGCACGAAGCCGCGCCCGGTCTCCACCGGCCCGCCCTTCAGCACCCGGACCCCGCCGGCGCTGGAGGGCAGATGGATGCGCTGTTCCTGCGGCACCACGTCGAGCTGCACCAGCAGGTCGGGGAAGCTGACATTGCTGGCCGGCTGGTTGACGATAATGCCCATCGCGCCTTCCGACGAATGGGCGCACAGATAAATCACCGCCCGCGCGAAGCGTTCGTCGCGCATGCCCGGCATCGCGACCAGCAGCTGTCCGTCGAGAAATGTCCCGCCCGATCCGTCGTCCAGATCGCGACTGTCCTGGTTTCCGATCCTCATGAGGGAAAGCGTAAACCCCATCGGCGCATTTTCAAGTGCGCGCGGCGCCGCAACGGCACCCATCACGGTCCGCCTCACATGAAAGTGCGGCCGCGACGGCTTTCCCGGCGCATCGCGACAGGGTATCGCCAGCGCATGCTTCGACTGTGCCGCCACCTCCTCACCCTTCTCGCCGTCGCCGGCGCTCTCGCCGTTTTCGACGCGGGCGCGGCGCGGGCCGGCATCGAATCGTCGTGGTCGGCCCCCGCCGGCACCGCGGTTCGGCTCATCGGCGGGGCGCGCGAGGACGGCCGGCTTTCGGGTGGAATCGAAATCCGCCTGACGCCGGGCTGGAAGACCTATTGGCGCTATCCGGGCGATGCCGGCATCCCTCCGCGCTTCGACTGGTCCGGCTCGCACAATGTCGGGAATCTGGAGATCTTCTGGCCGGCACCGGTGCGGTTCGACGAGGGCGGCAGCGTGTCGATCGGCTACAAGCACGGGGTTGTGATCCCGTTCGCCGTGACTCCGCAGGACCCGTCCAAGCCGGTCGCGCTGCGCCTCGCGCTCGATTTCGCGGTGTGCGAGAAAATCTGCCAGCCGGCCAATGCCATCGTCACGCTCGACCTGCCGGCCGAGGGCGCGGCGCCCTCCCCGCCGGCCCTGCTGGCGGCGCAGGCGACCGTGCCCCGCCCCGCCGGGCTCGGCGCGCCGGGCGATACGGGGATCGACGCCGTGACGCTCGAAACCATCAATGGCACGCCGACTATCCGCGTGATCGCGCGCGTCGCCGAGACGGAGCGCGCCGATCTGTTCGTGGAAGGGCCGACCGAGGATTGGGCGCTGCCGCTGCCCCATCGCGAAGCCGGCGCGGACGGGCGCACGCAGTTCCTCCTGCCGGTCGACGGCGTGCCGACCGGCGCCGATGTATCGGCCACGAAGCTGAAGTTCACGCTGGTGGACGGCACGCGCGCGGCCGAGATCACTACCCCGCTTTCCATTCACTGATACGACTTTCCGTCGGACGGGAAATGTCTATGCTACCGGCAGCCGGGCACCGGGGGGCGTCGCGGCTGCGGTTGCCAAGCCGCCTTCCGCCCGCGCAAAAAAGAATCACGTGAAAGGACCACCCATGACCATCAAGGTCGGCGATACCCTGCCGAGCGCCACGTTCCGCGTCGCCACGGCCGACGGCCCGGTGCCGAAGTCCACGGAAGAAATCTTCAAGAACAAGAAGGTCGTGCTGTTCGCCGTTCCCGGCGCCTTCACCCCGACCTGCCACAAGAACCACCTGCCGAGCTTCATCGCCCGCGCGGACGAGCTGTTTGCCAAGGGCGTGTCGACCATCGCCGTGACGGCGGTCAACGACCCCTTCGTGATGGAAGCCTGGGAGAAGGCCTCCAATGCCGGCGGCAAGATCCTGTTCCTTTCCGATGGCAATGGCGATTTCGCCAAAGCGCTCGGCCTTGAGTTCGACGCCTCGGCGGCCGGCCTCGGCCTGCGCTCCAAGCGCTATTCCATGCTGGTCGACGACGGCGAGGTGCTGGTCCTCAATGTCGAGGAAAAGGCCCACAAGGCCGACGCCACCAACGCCGACGTGCTGCTCACGCAGTTCTGATCGCTTGCGCGTCCTCCCCGGCCGGGCGCGCTCCGGCCGGGCTCGCGCGCCCGCCCGAACCCTGCCGCGCTCCCGACGGCGCCGCGGATCAGGCGATGATATCCGGGAAAATCTGGTCCTCGACGAAGCCGATGCGGTCCTTGAGCATCAGCTTGCGCTTCTTGAAGCGGGCGAGCTGGAGCTGATCGCAGCTCGGCATCGCCTGAAGCGCGGCGATGGCGGCATCCAGATCGCGATGCTCCTGCCGCAGACGCTCGAGGAGAGCCGAAAGCTCGCGTTCCTCTTCCGCCGTCATCTGTGTCAAATGCCCGACCTGCAAACCGACTCGCCACCGCCCTCGCGGGGCTTGGGCGCGAGTATCGCCGCCCTTGGCCCGGCCCGCAACACGAACTCGCGAGCCGCCGCCTAAACGCTCCGTCTTGCTGCAGCGCAGCGCATCGTTTGATCGACAGACCGCCCGGCTTGTGACACGCTCATGACGTTCGCTTCCGAAGACAAGGAGAACTGTCCATGTCCATGCAGGCGCATGTTGCGGAACTGGAACGACGCCATGAGGCGCTCGACAAGGCCCTACGAGAAGAAACGGCGCGGCCGGCCTCCGACGAGGTGCGGGTGAACGATCTCAAGCGCCGCAAGCTTTATCTCAAGGACGAGATCGCACGGCTTAAGGGCACCCTGCACTGAGCCGGGTCGCAGTACCCCGATGCCTTGAATTTACAATACCTTGAGTTCACTAAACCGCCGGCCGCTGCGCCGGCGGTTCTGCTCCTCTCTGCACGTAAGCCATGCCTTTTGCCGGCTAGACCTAAGGTCGTAAGCATTTGAGCGCTCTTGAAACAGGAGAGCGCAGCCTGAATCCTTGTGTTCAAAGCAAAAAAACAACGGAACGCTGGGAGACGCCCTCATGACGACCGATGACAGTCGGTACCAACAGACCTATGCCCGCTCCATGCAGGACCCTGAAGGGTTCTGGCGCGAGGCCGCGCTCGGCATCGACTGGATCGCGCCGCCGCGCAGCGTGTTCGATGCCGACCACGGCGTTTATGGACGCTGGTTCACCGGCGGCCTGTGCAATGTCTGCCACAACGCGGTCGACCGCCATGTCGACGCCGGCCGCGGCAACCAGCCGGCGATCTTCTACGATAGCCCGGTGACCGGCGCCAAGCGCACCGTTACCTATTCCGAGCTGCAGGCGGAAGTGCGCACCCTCGGTGCCATGCTGCGCGATCTCGGCGTGGAGAAGGGTGACCGCGTGGTCATCTACATGCCGATGATCCCCGAGGCGGTGTTCGCCATGCTGGCCTGCGCGCGGATCGGCGCGGTGCATTCGGTGGTGTTCGGCGGTTTCGCGGCGGCTGAGCTGGCGAGCCGTATCGAGGATGCGAGGCCGAAGGTCATCCTCTCCGCCTCCTGCGGCATCGAGCCCTCGCGCGTCGTCGCCTACAAGCCGCTGCTCGACCTCGCGCTCACCATGGTCAGCCATCAGCCCGAGGCTTGCCTGGTGTTCCAGCGCCCCGAACTGGCCGCTAGCCTCAAGCCCGGCCGCGACCATGATTGGGCGCAGGCGCGCAGCCATGCCGCCAGCGCCGGCCGCGGCGCCGATTGCGCCGCGATGGGCGCCACCGAGCCGCTCTATATCCTCTACACCTCCGGCACCACCGGAAAGCCCAAGGGCGTGGTGCGCGATACCGCCGGCTACATGGTAGCGCTGCGCTGGTCGATGGACGGGCTCTACGGCGTCGCGCCGGGCGAGGTGTTCTGGTCGGCCTCCGATATCGGCTGGGTGGTCGGCCATTCCTACATCGTCTACGCCCCACTGCTGACCGGCTGCACCACGGTGCTCTACGAAGGCAAGCCGGTCGGCACCCCGGATGCCGGCGCGTTCTGGCGGGTGATCGAGGAATACAAGGTCAGCGCGCTGTTCACCGCCCCGACCGCGCTGCGCGCGATCAAGAAGGAAGACCCGGACGGGCGGCTGATCGGCGATTACGACCTGTCGTCGCTGCGCACGCTGTTCCTCGCCGGCGAGCGCGCCGACCCGGACACGGTGGTGTGGGCGGAACAGAAGCTCGGCGTGCCGGTGGTCGATCACTGGTGGCAGACCGAAACCGGCTGGGCCATCGCCGGCAATCCGGTCGGGCTCGGCTGGCTGCCGGTCAAGGTCGGCTCCACCGGCGTGCCAATGCCGGGCTACGACGTGCGCATCCTCGACGAGGGCGGCCATCCGGTGGCGGCGAACAAGATGGGCTCGATCGCCATCAAGCTCCCGCTGCCGCCCGGCTGCCTGCCCACACTCTGGCAGCAGGACGAGCGGTTTCGCGAGAGCTATCTCGTTGACTTCCCCGGCTACTACAAGACCGCCGATGCCGGCTTCCAGGACGAGAACGGCAACCTGTTCATCATGGGCCGCACCGATGACATCATCAATGTCGCCGGCCATCGCCTCTCCACCGGAGGCATGGAGGAAGTGCTGGCCTCGCACCCGGACGTCGCCGAATGCGCGGTGATCGGCATGCATGACGCGCTGAAGGGCGAGGTGCCCTGCGGCTTCGTTGTGCTGAAATCCGGCGTCGAGCGCGCGCCGGACGAGATCGAGCGAGAAATCGTGGCGCTGGTGCGCGACCAGATCGGCCCGGTCGCGGCGTTCCGGCTCGCCATCACCGTGGCGCGGCTGCCCAAGACCCGCTCCGGCAAGATCCTGCGCGGCACGATGAAGAAGATCGCCGATGCCGAGAGCTGGAACATGCCCGCGACCATCGACGATCCCGCCACGCTGGACGAGATCGCGCAGGCGCTGACCGCGCGCGGCCTGGTGAAGCTGCCGCAGGGCGCGTAGGCTGTACCGGCACTGACAAAAAGGCGCCCGTGAGGGCGCCTTTTTTCAGATGGCGTGAAGGTCAAAAAGCCGACGAGCGAGCGGCGCCATACAGCGACCAGATCCCCGCTCGGCCGCGCCCTTTCGACGAGGCAAGCGACGCTCGCGCGTCACTCGTCGTCGTGCTGGGTCTTGCGCGAGCCGCCCAGCTTGGCGAACACGGTTTCGAGGTCGACCGGCTCCTCGCGCGGCTTGCGCTCGGGCACGAAAGGCTCGTCATAGCCGCCGGTGGTGACGTCCGCTGGCAGCAGCGTGGTGCCCTCGCCGCTGGCGACCGCCGCCGGGCGGTCCTTGGAGGAACGCTGCACCTCGATGTCGAGATCGATCTGCGAGCACAGGCCGAGCGTCACCGGGTCCATCGGCGTCAGGTTCTGCGCGTTCCAGTGGGTGCGCTCCTTGATCGACTCGATGGTGGTCTTGGTGGTGCCCACGAGGCGCATCACCTGGCTGTCCTTGAGCTCGGGATGGTTGCGCAGCAGCCAGAGAATGGCGTTCGGCCGGTCCTGGCGCTTGGACACCGGGGTGTAGCGCGGGCCGCGGCGGCGCTTCGGCTCGGGCAGGCGCACCTTGGATTCCAGCAGCTTCAGCCGGTGATTCGGGTTCTTCTCCGCGCGCTCGATCTCTTCGCGGGCGAGCTGGCCGGTGGTGACGGGATCGAGGCCCTTGATCCCCTGCGCGACCTCGCCATCGGCGATGCCCTTCACTTCCAGCACATGCAGCTTACAGAAGTCGGCGATCTGGTCGAAGGTGAGCGCAGTGTTCTCGACCAGCCACACCGCGGTGGCCTTCGGCATCAGGGGTGCGTTCACCATCGGACGCGTCTCCATCACATTTGAATGTCGTTCGACCACGCAAGGGCTCTCAAGCTCCGACCACCCTTGGGGCGGAGCCACGGACCGTCTCGCGATGACCGGGATGCTTTAATATAGGGCGGCGTCGGCGCGCGTGCAAACCCAAAGACGGCTGCGATTGCCGATGCCCGGGCGGGGCTGGTAAGTTCGCGCCGGCTTCCGCCATGGACAAACGACGATGATGACGCTGCGCCCCCTCGCCCTCGCCTTTCTCATTGCCTCCGGCGGCCTCGCCGGCGCGCAGGACATGCCAACAGCGCCTGCGACGCAGAACGCGCCCGCACCCCAAGGCGAACCCGCCGAGCCGGACCTGCCCGGCCTGCCGGACCCCACCCGCATCAGCGGCGGCACCTATACGGTCGACGCCAACCATACCCAGGTGATCTGGAGCGTCGATCACATGGGCTTCAGCCCGCTCTCCGGCATGTTCGGCGGCATGAGCGGCACGCTCAAGCTCGACCCCAACGCGCCCGAGGATGCCGTGCTGGAGATCACCATCCCGATGTCCGGGCTGGTGGTGACCTCGAAATCCTTCGGCGAGGACCTTGCCGGGCCGGAATTCTTCGACGCCGCGAAGTTTCCTGCTGCAACCTTCAAGTCCACGCAGATCAGCACCGACGGCACCTCGGCCACGATCGAGGGCGAGCTCACGCTACACGGCGTCACCCGGCCGGTGACGCTGGATGCGGAGCTGGTCGGCGCCGGCATCAATCCGCGCTCCAAGGTGGAGAACATCGGCTTCATGGCCACGACGATGCTGAACCGCAGCGATTTCGGGCTCGGCGCCGCGGTGCCGATGGTTTCCGACGAGGTGGAGCTTTCCGTGGTCGGCGCCTTCGCCAAAGCGCCTTGACGGATCGGCCCCCTGAGGCATGCCACTGGCCGGCGCGCTTGACAGCGCCGGCCCCGGCTCCCATGACGAAGCAGGTTTCCCACGGATCAAGCGATGAGCATCGCCGCCAAGCCTGCCCTCAAGCCTCCCCTGCGCGTGCTGCTCTGCGCCCCGCGCGGGTTCTGCGCCGGCGTGGTGCGCGCCATCGACGCGGTGGAGCGGGCGCTGGAGATCTATGGCCCGCCGGTCTATGTCCGCCACGAGATCGTCCATAACAAATATGTGGTCGAGGGGCTGAAGGCGAAGGGCGCGATCTTCGTCGAGGAGCTGGGCGAGATTCCCGCCGACACCACGGCGCCGGTCATCTTCTCCGCCCATGGCGTGCCGAAATCCGTGCCGGCGGAAGCCGCCGCGTTGAATTTCTTCGCCATCGACGCCACCTGCCCGCTGGTGACCAAGGTCCATCGCGAAGCCACGCTGCACAACAAGCGCGGCCGCGAGGTGGTGCTGATCGGCCACGCCGGCCACCCGGAGGTGATCGGTACCATGGGCCAGCTTCCTGCCGGCGCTGTGGCGCTGGTGGAAACCGCCGAGCAGGCCCGCGTCTTTACCCCGCGCGATCCAGAGAACCTCGCCTTCACCACCCAGACCACGCTTTCGATCGACGACACGGCGGAGATCGTCGCCATCCTCCAGCAGCGGTTTCCGGCCATGGTGTCCCCGCACAAGGAGGACATCTGCTACGCCACCACCAACCGTCAGGAAGCGGTGAAGAAGGTGGCGGGCACGGTCGACGCCATGATCGTGGTCGGCGCGCCGAACTCCTCCAATTCCCAGCGCCTGCGCGAGGCCGCCGAGCGGCAGGGCTGCGCGCTCTCCGTGCTGCTGCAGCGCGCCAGCGAGATCGACTGGGAGAAGTTCGGCGCCATCTCCACGCTGGCCGTCACCGCGGGCGCCTCGGCCCCGGAAGTGCTGGTGGAGGAGATCATCGACGCCTTCGCCGAGCGCTACGAGGTGAAGGTGGAAACCGTGCACACGGTACAGGAAGACGTGTTCTTCCCCCTGCCGCGCCAGCTGCGGCCGGATGCCTCCGCCGCGCCCACCCCTTCCGCCGCCGAATAGGTTCGCTTCGCCCCATGGCCGTCTACACCGATGTCTCCCCGGAAGAGCTCGAAGCCTTCCTCGCCACCTACGACATCGGCCGCCTGCGCGCCTTCAAGGGCATTGCCGAGGGCGTCGAGAACTCGAACTTCCTGCTGCAGACCGAAGCCGGCAGCTTCATCCTGACGCTCTATGAGAAGCGGGTGAACCCGGCGGACCTGCCGTTCTTCATCGGGCTTATGGAGCACCTCGCCACGCGCGGCATCGATTGCCCGCAGCCGGTGAAGAACCGCGCGGGCGAGGCGCTGGGCACGCTGGCGGGCCGGCCCTGCGCCATTGCGACCTTTCTGGTCGGCACCTCGGTGCGCCGGCCGTCCGTCGCCCATTGCGCGGCGCTGGGCGGGGCGCTGGCGTCGCTGCACAAGGCGGGCGCGGACTTCCACGCCTTCCATCGCCCCAATGCGCTCTCCGTTGCCGGCTGGCGGCCGCTCTACGACACCGCCGGGGAGCGGGCCGACACGGTGGCGCCGGGGCTTCGCACGCTGATTGGCGAGGAGCTGTCGCATCTGGAGGCGCACTGGCCGGCCGACCTGCCGGCCGGGGTGATCCATGCCGACCTGTTCCCGGACAATGTGTTCTTTATCGACGACCGGCTCTCCGGCCTGATCGACTTCTATTTCGCCTGCAACGATCTGCTGGCCTATGACGTCTCGATCTGCCTGAACGCCTGGTGCTTCGAGCCGGACGGCGCCTATAACCAGACCAAGGGCCGCGCGCTGCTCGCCGGCTACCAGGCCGCGCGCCCGCTCGGCGCCGATGAGATCGCGGCCCTGCCCACGCTGTGCCGGGGCAGCGCGCTGCGCTTCCTGCTCACCCGCCTCGTCGACTGGCTGAACGTGCCTCCCGGCGCGCTGGTGCGCCCGCACGACCCGCTAGAGTATCTGCGCAAGCTGCGCTTCCACCGCACGGTGGAAAGCGTCGGCGACTACGGCATCGTCGAGACCGCGCGGGCATGAAGACCGCGCCCGGCACCGCCCGCATCTTCGCCGACGAGAAAACACCCGCCACCAACCGCGTCGCGGTCTGGACCGACGGCGCCTGCTCGGGCAATCCCGGCCCCGGCGGCTGGGGTGCGATCCTGCGCTACGGCACCACCGAGAAGGAACTCTGCGGCGGCGAGGTGCCCACCACGAACAACCGCATGGAGTTGATGGCGGCGATCTCGGCGCTGGAGGCCCTGAAGCGCCCCTGCACGGTCGATCTGCACACCGACAGCGAATACATGCGCAATGGCATCACCAAATGGATCGCCGGCTGGAAGCGGAACGGCTGGCGCACCGCCGACAAGAAGCCGGTGAAGAACGTCGACCTGTGGGAGCGGCTGGAAGCGGCGATCGAGCGCCACGACATTCAATGGCACTGGGTCAAGGGCCATGCCGGCGACGAGATGAACGAACGCGCCGATGCGCTGGCCCGCGCCGGGATGGCGCCCTACAAGCCGGGACGGGGATCCTTGGCGGAATGAACGCGGCGAAAACGCCCGGCGCGGCCAGGGGAACCCCAAGGCTGCTGTTGCGGCTGGAGGGCACGGCGCTCGCCCTCGCCGCGATTCTGGGCTACCGCGCCACCGGCGAAGGCTGGGGGCTGTTCGCGCTGCTGATCCTGACGCCCGATCTCTCGATGCTCGGCTATCTCGCCGGCCCGGCGCCGGGGGCGATTCTCTACAATGCCGCGCACACCACGCTGGCGCCCGCCGCGCTCGGCGCCCTGGGGCTGGCGCTGGATGCAGGGCTTCCGGTGGCGCTTGCGTTGATCTGGTTAGCCCATATCGGCATCGACCGAACCTTCGGCTACGGACTCAAGTACCGGGCCGGATTCGGCTTCACCCATCTCGGAAGAATCGGAAAACAGCCCGACGACGGCGCGGGCAAGCCTTCCCCCGATTGACAGACCCGCCCCTCCTCCGCTATCAGCCGGCCTCGAATTATTGAAGCTGGCGGATCGGGGCGCGGCCATGGAGGCGCCGTCTCATGCGCAGGCGCTACTGATCCGAAGGTTACGTGTCATGAAGATCCGCAATTCCCTGAAGTCGCTGCTCGGCCGTCACCGCGACAACCGTCTGGTCCGCCGCAAGGGCCGCGTCTACATCATCAACAAGACCCAGAAGCGCTTCAAGGCCCGCCAGGGCTGAGCGTTCGGGTACCGCGGCGCCTTCACGTTTTCGCAAGGCACGCGGCTCTCACGATTGACGAGGGCGCGCATGGTCCTAAGATCGGGATCATGCGCGCCCTTTGTTTTGCTCTCGCCCTGATACTGGCGCCCGCCGGCGCCGCACTCCATGCCCAGGAACAGGCTCCCGGGCAGGGCGCGCCGCCTGCCGCCCGTTCGGAAAGGAACGCGGCGGAGAAAAGCGGGGATAAGGGCGCCGCGGAAAAGGCGGGCACAGACCGGGCGGCCAAGGGCGGCCCCAGCCTGCCCTCCGCCGATGCCAATCCCGACCATACCAGGCGGCTCGACGCACTGTTTGCCGCGCTCAAGCTCGCCCCCGACGACGCTTCGGCCAAGGACCTCGCCGAACGCATCGACGTGGCACTCACCCCGTCCGGCAGCGACACCGCCGACGTGCTGATGAGCCGTGCGGCGATGGCGACCCAGGCCAAGGATTTCGACCTCGCCATCGAGCTGCTGGACGGCGTGCTGGCAATCGAGCCCGATCATCTCGACGCCTGGAACCGCCGCGCCACCGTGTTCTACATGAAGCAGGACTATGCCGACGCGCTGAACGATCTGCGTCAGGTCGTGACCCGTGAGCCCCGGCATTACGCCGCCTGGTCCGGCATCGCGATCATCGCCAAGGAGATCGGCGACAACAAGCACGCGCTGGAAGCCGCCCGCAAGGCGCTCGAGATCTATCCGCGCTTCGGCCAGGCCAAGGATATCGAGGAAGAACTGACCATCACGGTCGAAGGCCGGCCGATCTGACGTCGCGCGCTCACGCCCGCTCGTAATCGATGAAGCTGAAGGCGAACTCGTCCTTCTCGCCCTGGATCGGTCCTTCGCGGAAAACCTCTCGCCAGTCCGCCGCCGCGAAATCCGGGAAATGCACGTCACCCTCCGGTAAGCCATGCACCCGCGTCAGCCGCAGCCGCGCGGCCCGCGGGAACGCCTGCGCATAGATCTGCGCGCCGCCGACCACCGCGACCTCGCCGACGCCGAGCCGCGCCGCCTCCTCGGCCCCCCGCTCCAGCGCCGCCTCCAGCGAGGGCGCGACCAGCACGCCCTCGGGTGGCACGAAGGCGGTATCGCGGGTGATGACAATGGTGGTGCGGCCAGGCAGCGGCCGGCCGATCGATTCGAAGGTTCGCCGGCCCATCAGGATCGGCTTGCCCCAGGTGATGGCGCGGAAGCGCTTGAGATCGCCGGAGATGTGCCAAGGCAACGCGTCGCCCCGGCCGATCACGCCGTTCTCCGCCACCGCGGCGACCAAGGTGACCGTCGGGGCGCTCACGCCGCGCGCCCCATGACCCGCTCCAGCGCCGCTTCTGCCGCCGCGAGGCCGGAGAGATGGGCACCATGGGCGGTGGAATAGGCGTGGGTCGACACCGCCTCGCCGGCGAAGAACACCCGGTCGCCGAGCGGGCGGGTATTGGCCTCGACCAGCCGGGCGCGGACATGCGCCTTGCCCGGCAGCGCGCAGCTATAGGCGCCGCCGATCAGCGGGTCTGCGACCCAGGAGGTGGTGGCGACGCCTTTCACCCGCGCGCGGATGTCGGCGCCGTAAGCGTCAGCGAGCGCGGCGAGGGCGAAGTCCTGCATCGCCTGCGGGCCCGCCTTCACCAGTCGCGCAGCATTGTCGCCGCCGAGCTGGCCGATCGCCATGGTCGAGCCGAACGGGTTGAGCGTGAAGTTGATCGGCGTGCGCGCGGGGTTCTCGACGTCGATCGTGTCGAAATAAGTGGTCTCTTCCGTGCCGAACACATCGCGGTCGAACAGGACAGCGACCTTCTCCGCCGCACCGAGCGGCAGCGCCTCGAAGGCTTCCGCCAGTTCCAAAGGCAGCAGCGGCGCGAAGCCGAGGCCGCCGCGCGCGATGACTGCCGTCGGCACCGCGACGATGGCGAAGCGCGCCCGGATGTTTCCGCGCGGTGTGTCGAGGCTGACGCCCTCGCCTGACCAGTCCAGCGTCCTCACCGGGCAGTTCACGGTCACGCTCATCTGCGGGGCGGCATGGGCGGCCACCGCCTGAACCAGCGCGCCATAGCCCTGCGCCACCGGATAGTTCTCGCCGGTGTCGGTATAGGCGGCGAAATCCAGCGTGGAGAGGCGCTCGGCCTCGGCCGCCGACATCAGCGTTACCCAGTGCCGGGCGAGCCGCGCCCACGGGCCGGCAAGGTCCATCACCTCGCTCGCAGCAATGTCGCGGCCGTCATCGCCGGCCTGTTTGATCCCCGCGAACGCGCCGTCAATGGCGCGCCAGATCGCGACGCGCTCGGCTTCATCGGCCCAGCGCGCGCCCAGATGCGTCGCCCGCGCCTGCCGCGTGCCGCGTGCCAGATAGCTGATGCCGAGCTGGTCCGCCGCCGCGCGCAGCGGGTTGACCGAGGCCGAATGCAGCCAGTGGCAGCCGCGATCCCAGGCAATGCCGAAGCTGGTGGTGTCGGTATAGGCCCGCCCGCCAGTGCGCGCGGCCGCCTCGACCACGCAGGATTTCACGCCGGCATTGGCAAGGCGTGCGCCGGCCGCGAGACCGGCAGCGCCTGCGCCGACCACCACGACATCGAAGAAATCGCTCACGGTCTACTTCTTGCGGAACGCATCGAGGCGGACGACCTGCGCACCGCTCTTCGGAGACGCGTCCACGGGAGCCTCGTCCTTGCCGGCGTCTTCCTTGGACGCGCTGTCCTTCGACGCGCGCTCCTTGGCAGCCTCGTCCCGCGCCGCCGCTTTGGCCGCGGGGGCCTCAGCAGACTTGGCCGGTGCGGGCTTGGCCGGTGCGGGCTTTGCCGGTGAGGCCTTGGCCGCTCCCAGTGGCGCGGAGACCGGCTTGTCCGCCGCAGCATCGGCGCCGCCCGGCTTACCGGTGTCAGCGCCCTCTTCGGCGCGCGGCCGGGTGGAGGGCACCGAGGTCGGCCGCGAGGACACGGGCTGAGGCGCGGTCTCGACCGCGCGCGGGCCGGTCGGCGCCGGCGCGGCCTCCTCATCCTCGGACGAGGGAGGCGGCTCGAATTGCAGGCCGAACTTCACCGAGGGGTCGAAGAAGCCCTTCAGCGCGTCGAACGGCACATGAAGCCGCTCGGGAATGCCGTTGAACGACAGGCCGACCTCGAAGAACTGCTCGGCGACGATCAGGTCCCAGAACTGGTGCTGGAGAACGATCGTCATTTCCTCGGGATATTTCTCCTTGAGGCGCGGCGACAGGCGCACGCCCGGCGCACGCGTGTCGAAGGAAACGTAGAGATGGTGCTCGCCCGGCAGGCCATCGCGCGCGACATCGGTCAGCACGCGGCGCACCACGGCGCGCAGCGCGTCCTGCACAAGAAGATCGTAGCGAATAAGGTCGACGCTCATGCCGGTCACTGAACCCGATTTCGGCCGGTATCGCCAGCCCGAGACCGGCCCGGCCGATGGAATTTGAGTGGAGGCTTCTGTTGCCAGGTGCCTCCGAACCCCGCCTTACAGTGCTACCCGCAAGGACTTATTTCCCAGAGATCAAACCGCTCACGCGGCCTGAGCAACCGGAGCATAGTTGTCGTTGGCAACTATATGTTTGGTCCGATGACGGCGGTACCATGCCGAGCGAAAGTCCACCCTTTACGCCCTCGTCGATCCTGTTTCGCCCCCGCCGAAACCCAGCTTTTCAACTGGGCTTGGGTGGAGGCGCCGGGTACTGCCCCCGGGTCCGAAGGGTTTATTCCGATAGCCGTTTATCGCCATAGCCGGCTTGCGCCGGCACCAACGAATATAGGGAGCCCGGCGCCCCGTTGGAAGAGGCAAACGGCGCAGGGCTGTGGGCGACGGGCGGTTTACCGCGCTGTGAGGCCGGCTTTACGCCTCGGTCTGGTCGCCATACTGCAATTCGTCGAGCGAGAGCGCTGGCGCGGAGCCCACCAGTTTTTCCTCCAGCTCGGCAATACGGGCGCGCAGCGCCTCGATCAGAAGCCGTCGCATCAGCTCGTAATCCAGGCTGACGTCGGAATGAGCGCTGCGCAGGTGCTCGCCGGCACGCAGGATCAGCGAGGGTGCGGTGTGGGATTCCTGCACGGTGAAATCGAGCGGATGGGTCGCGTCCTTCTCCAGCCGGCTGAGATGGATACGGGCCCGTTCCAGCTCGCGGCTCATGCGCTCGGTCGCGTCCATTGATGTTCTCCCCTTCTGCCGTAATCGTACAACTACACGTCACGATAAGTGCGTCCGGGCGCGGGAGTTCCGGACACCGTTGCACGTCGTCACGAAATGACCCCATTGCCGCCACGCCGCCACGGGAACGCTCCGGGACGCTCGTTGTTGCCCCACCAGTCTTGAGGAGCAGACGAGGAGCAGAACGATGAAATTTGCCCGATTGAGCGTTGGCGCCGCCGCCGCGGCACTCGGCGCGCTCGCGCTGTCCGCCACGCCCGGCGCCGCCCAGCAGACCTATGTCGAAGGCTACTATATCCAGCTTCCGCCGCCCGGCATGGATGATCGCGGCCATGTCTATGTGCCGCCGAAGCGGGAGCGGGTGATCGTTCGCGAGGCGCCGGTCGTGGTGCGCGAGGCGCCCTCCCGCGTGATCATCCGTGAACCGGCGGACGGTCCTTACGCCAACGAGGTCTATATGCGCGAGGCGCCGCGTGAGCTGGCCCCGCTGCCGCCGCGCGAGGTGTCGAGCGGCTTTTATGACGAGTGCCGCACGGTGGAGCGCCAGACCCGGACCGGCCTGATCACGGTCGGCACGGTCTGCGACTAAGCCTGTCCACAGCACTTCACATCCCCCACCAAGGGCATAGACGGGACGCGGGCAAAACCCTGCGTCCCGTCCTATATTAGGTGCCTCGGCGGACAGCGATTCGGCACGGAACGATGCGGCAATATCACGAGCTTCTGGAACGCATCCTGCGCGAGGGCACGCGCAAGGACGACCGCACCGGCACCGGCACGCTCTCCGTGTTCGGTCACCAGATGCGTTTCGACCTGTCCGAAGGCTTCCCTCTGGTCACGACGAAGAAGCTGCATCTGAAGTCCATCATCCACGAATTGCTGTGGTTCCTCGCCGGCGACACCAACATCGCCTATCTCCAGGCGAACGGCGTGCGCATCTGGGATGAATGGGCCGATGAGCGCGGCGATCTCGGCCCGGTTTATGGCCATCAGTGGCGTTCCTGGCCGGATGGGCGCGGCGGGGTGATCGACCAGATCGCCCAACTCCTCGCCGATATCCGCCGTAACCCGGATTCCCGCCGGCTGATCGTCTCGGCCTGGAACCCGGCGGACGTGCCGAAGATGGCGCTGCCGCCCTGCCACTGTCTGTTCCAGTTCTATGTCGCCGACGGCAAGCTGTCCTGCCAGCTCTACCAGCGCTCGGCCGACAGTTTCCTCGGCGTGCCGTTCAACATCGCCAGCTACGCGCTGCTCACCCACATGGTGGCGCAGGTGACGGGGCTGAAGCCGGGCGACTTCGTGCACTCCTTCGGCGATGTGCACCTTTATGTGAACCATCTCGAACAGGCACATGAACAGCTTTCGCGCAGCCCGCGCAAGCTGCCGACGCTGCGCCTCAACCCGGCGGTGACCGACCTGTTCGCCTTCCGCTTCGAGGATATCGCGATCGAGGATTACGATCCCCACCCCGCCATCAAGGCCCCGGTCGCGGTCTGATGAGCCTCGCCATCCGCCCGGCCCGGCCGGAAGAAGCCGCCCTCATCCTGTCCTTCGTGCGCGAGCTCGCTGAGTACGAGAAGCTGCTGCACGAGGTGGAGGCGGAAATCGGGGATATCGAGCGCGATCTGTTCGGCGCCGCCCCCAAGGCGTTCTGCGACATCGCGGAATGGAACGGCGCGCCGGCGGGCTTTGCGCTGTGGTTCTACAATTACTCGACCTTCCGCGGCCGGCACGGGCTCTATCTCGAAGACCTCTATGTCCGCCCCGCCTTTCGCGGCAACGGCATCGCGACCGCGCTGATGAAGCACCTGGCGAAGCGCTGCGTGACCGAAGGGCTCGGTCGCTTCGAATGGTGGGTGCTGAACTGGAACGAGCCGGCGCTCCGGTTCTACCGCTCCATCGGCGCCGCGCCGATGGACGAATGGACCGTGCAGCGCGTCACCGGCGACGCGCTGGAGAAGCTGGCGGCGGAATAAGGCCGCCATGCCCCGGCCAGAGAGCCGGCCGGGGCATTTTTGCGTGAAGCTCGAAGTCTCAGAGCCGCTCGCCGGCCGGCGGCGGGGGCGGCGCGCGGTGGACGTCACGGCCGGGACCGAAGCCGTGATGCGGGCCATGCCCCTCCGGCCGCTGCCAGCCATGACCCCGATCATGCCGCCCGCCCTGGAACATCGCCATGCGACGCTCTCCCCGCGCTTCAGTGAACAGCCGGTTGAAGCGGAACTTCTGCGCGGGATCGAGGCTCGCATAGAGCGGCTGGGCCGCCTCGGCGACCGCCTTCAGGGCGCCGCCCCGCTCCATCATCGCCTCAGCGCGAGCGCTCAAGCCCTCGATCGCGTCGGCACGTTCACCGCGACCGGCGGCCTCGCCCTGCTTGCCGCGCCGTTCCGCGCGCTGCTCGCGCCATTCCTTGCGGGCGTCGATCCGCTGGTCGGAGGCGGCGCGCAGCGCGGTCTCCAGCGCCGGCCACAGCTTTTCCTGTTCGGCGGTGAGGCGCAGCCCGGCCTTCAGGGCGGCGATGCGCGCATCGGCGAAGGCGCCGGCATTCTCGGCCATCTGCTCGGGGGAAGGACGCGGCATGTCGCCGGAGCGGTGGCCCCACATCTGCGGACCGGAAGCGGCAACGCCGAACGTGGCGCTGGCCAGAAGGGCGGCGGCGGTAGCGGCGAGTATCGTGCGTTTCATCGGCCTCATCTCCAGTGATTGGATGAGGCCGATGTTGACGCAGGACATCCGAAGCATCAAATGAAACTTCGGTAATGTCTAATTACTACTGCATGTTTACTTAAATAAACACGCATTCATCCGGATGAACGCCAGATGAACGACGATCAGCCCGGCGAGATCATGTTTTCCGGGCGCACGACCGCATCGAATTCCTCATTGGTGACATAGCCGCCGCCGACCGCTTCCTCGCGCAGCGTGGTGCCGTTCTTGTGCGCGGTCTTGGCGATCTTGGCGGCGTTGTCGTAGCCGATCTTCGGGGCGAGCGCGGTCACCAGCATCAGCGAACGCTCCAGCGCCGCCTTGATGTTGTCCTCGCGCGCCTCGATGCCGACCACGCAATGCTCGGTGAAGCTGTCGGCGGCATCCGCCATCAGCCGCACCGACTGCAGGAAGTTGTAGGCCATCACCGGGTTGTAGACGTTCAGCTCGAAATGGCCCTGGCTGCCGGCGAAGGTGAGCGCGGCATTGTTGCCGAAGATCTGCACGCAGACCTGGGTCATCGCCTCGCACTGGGTCGGATTCACCTTGCCGGGCATGATCGAGGAGCCGGGCTCGTTCTCCGGCAGTGCCAGCTCGCCGAGCCCCGAGCGCGGGCCGGAACCGAGCAGCCGGATGTCGTTGGCGATCTTGAACAGCGAGGCCGCCACCGTGTTGATGGCGCCGTGGGTGAACACCATGGCGTCATGGGCGGCCAGCGCCTCGAACTTGTTCGGCGCCGAGGTGAAGGGCAGGCCGGTGATCGCCGCGATCTTGGCCGCGACCTGCTCGGCGAAGCCGACCGGCGCATTGAGCCCGGTGCCGACCGCGGTGCCGCCCTGGGCGAGTTCCATCAGCGCCGGCAGCGTCAGCTCGATGCGCTTGATGCCGTTGGTGACCTGCTGGGTGTAGCCGGAGAATTCCTGGCCGAGGGTGAGCGGCGTCGCGTCCTGGGTATGGGTGCGGCCGATCTTGATGATGTGCTCCCACGCCTTTGACTTCTCGGCCAGCGCGTCGCGCAGCCGGGTCAGCGCGGGAATCAGCCGGTGGACCACCTCCTCGGCGGCCGCGACATGCATCGCGGTCGGGTAGGTGTCGTTCGACGACTGGCTCATGTTCACATGATCATTCGGGTGAACCGGCTTCTTGGAGCCCATCTCGCCGCCGAGCATCTCGATGGCGCGGTTCGAGATCACCTCGTTGGCGTTCATGTTGGACTGGGTGCCCGAGCCGGTCTGCCAGACCGCGAGCGGGAAATGGGCATCGAGCTTGCCGTCGATCACTTCCTGCGCCGCGCTGACGATCGCCTTGGCGAGCGCGGGATCGAGCCGGCCGAGATCGCGATTGGTCTCCGCAGCGGCACGCTTGATCACGCCGAGCGCACGGACGATCGGCAGCGGCTGCTTCTCCCAGCCGATCTTGAAATTGCCGAGCGAGCGCTGCGCCTGCGCGCCCCAGTACTTGTCGCTCTCCACTTCAATGGGGCCGAACGTATCGGTTTCGATGCGGGTCTTCGTCATGCGGCAAGCCTTTCGGGTGGATGCGTCCATGAAAGCGACACAAGCGCGGCACAGGCTCCCTCCCGTGAGCGCGGGGCCGGTTTAGCATGAGCAGGAAAGCCAGCAAATGCGACCTCGGGCGAGTGTCCGGGGGCGAGTGTCCGGCCGGAACATATCCGGATTGGTCTTCGATCCAAGTCTACAAGTTAACGGTATCAAAATACTTTTTCCACTTCGGCGATGGGAGGCTGCACCCAACATCCGCACCTGGCGGGCCAGCACAGGAATAGACACAATTTGTATGGATCGCGGAACTTTCACCTGCGCGGGCAGTCACCGCCCCGGCCTCACCGAATATTTCTTGTCCGGCGTTGTTTTAAGTTTCTGAGAATCCTGAATATTCTAAATCTTCGGTCACGAATCCTCAGTTGAGCATGTTGACTGAATCGGTACTCCGTGCAGAGGATGCCTTGGGGGAATACTTATGGCTGAAATCGTCAACCTTCGACGTTACCGAAAGAAAAATGCCCGGGAGCGGGCGGAACAAACTGCCGCGGCGCGGCGTTTGGAGTTCGGCCGCACGAAGGTTCAGCGCGAAGCGGAGCGGACCGCCGAGCGCTTGGGGGCGGCGGCGCTGGACGGTCATTTGCGGATACGAGAGGACGAAACATGAAGAGCCCTGTGGTAAAGCGGTCTATTGTGATTGCCGGGCACAAGACCAGCGTCAGCCTTGAAGATCAGTTCTGGGACGCCCTGAAGGAGATTGCCGCCAATCGGCGCAGCACCCTGTCGGAGATTGTCGCGTCGATCGATTCAGGGCGGAATCAGGGCAATCTGTCGTCGGCGATCCGGCTCTACGTGCTGGCCCACTACCGCAACCCGCCGGCGTCGCGCGAGGGCAGCGAACATAACGATCGCGGCATCTCGGCCCGATCTACCGTTGCGTAACAGCCGGGCTTTCCCATATGACCGCTCGCGAGGATGCGTTGTAACGTGGTGTTTCGTCACCTATAACCGCCTCGCTGCGCCTTTTGCTTCAGGAAGGCGCGGGTCTTTTCTGCATGAGACCGCCTGAGGGCTCCGCCGCATGCGGGCCCTGGTGTCTCGTGCGCGCAAGATGGGAGTAGCCGCGGAATGTCGTGGAAGAACCAGAGCGGTGGGCCATGGGGTGGTGGCGGCCCACGCGGTCCCTGGGGCAATGGCCCGCAATCGCCAGGGCCTAATTCTCCCGATCTCGAGGATCTGATCCGGCGCGGACAGGACAAGCTGCGGGGCGTGATGCCCGGCGGCTTCGGCTCAGCCAAGGGCGTCATCGCCATCGTGGCGGTCGCCGTGGTGGTCTGGCTGCTGTCCGGCTTCTACCGCGTTCAGCCTGATGAACAGGGCGTGGTCCTGCGCTTCGGCAAGTTCGTGGGCACCTCGAATCCCGGCCTGAACTACCATCTCCCCTACCCGATCGAGACCGTGCTGACCCCGCAGGTCACGCGCGTCAACCGCATCGACATCGGCACCCGCAGCGGCGACGACCCGCGTCGTGGCGCGGCGGTGCGCAATGTCGCCGAGGAGAGCCAGATGCTCACCGGCGACGAGAACATCGTCGATGTCGACTTCGCGGTGTTCTGGATGGTGAAGCCCGCCGCCCCCGGTTCGACCGAGGATGTCGGCGCGGCGAACTACCTGTTCAACGTGCAGAACCCCGAGGGCACCATCAAGGCGGTGGCCGAAAGCGCGATGCGCGAGGTGATCGGGCGCACCAACATCCAGCCGATCCTCACCGGCGCGCGCCAGAACATCGAGAATGCGGTGCATGAGCTGATGCAGCGCACGCTGGACAGCTACCAGTCCGGCATCCTCGTCACTCAGGTCCAGCTTCAGAAGGTGGACCCGCCGCAGCAGGTCATCGACGCGTTCCGCGACGTGCAAGCTGCGCGTGCCGACGCCGAGCGCCTGCAGAACGAGGCGCAGGCCTACGCCAACCGCGTCGTTCCCGAGGCGCGCGGCGAGGCCGCCCGCATCACCCAGGGCGCGGAAGGCTACAAGGAGCGCGCGATCATCGAGGCGCGCGGTCAGGCCGCCCGCTTCCTGAGCGTGCTCGGCGAATATCAGAAGGCCCCCGACGTGACGCGCCAGCGGCTCTATCTCGAAACCATGGAGCGCGTCTTCGCCGGCATGGACAAGGTGGTGATCGATCCTGCCGCCAGCGGCCAGTCGGGTGTCGTGCCCTATCTGCCGCTCGGCGCGCTCGAACCCCGACCGACCACTCCGGCCGCTCAGGGAGCCGCCCGATGAAGAACAGCCTTGGTCTCATCCTCGCGATCGTCATCGCGGCCGTTCTCGTGGTGGCATATTCCGCTCTGTTCACCGTCTACCAGACCCAGCAGGCGCTGGTGCTGCGCTTCGGCGAGCCGATCCGCGTGATCGAACAGCCCGGCCTCAACGCCAAGATCCCGCTGGTCGACAGCGTGATCCTGCTCGACAAGCGCATTCTCGACCTTGAGAACCCCTCTCAGGAAGTGATCGCCTCCGACCAGAAGCGGCTGGTGGTGGACGCCTTCGCGCGCTACGCCATCACCAACCCGCTGCGCTTCTACCAGTCGGTGGGCACCATCGAGGGCGCCAATTCGCGGCTTGCCACCATCCTTAACTCGGCGCTGCGCCGGGTGCTCGGCGAATCCACCTTCATCCAGGTGGTGCGCGACGAGCGCGAGGCGCTGATGGGGCGTATCCGCGAGCAGGTGAATCGCGAGGCGGCCGGCTTCGGCATCAATGTGCTCGACGTGCGCATCCGCCGCGCCGACCTGCCGGAAGCCAACAGTCAGGCGGTGTTCCAGCGCATGCAGACCGAACGCCAGCGCGAAGCCTCCGAGATTCGCGCCCAGGGCGGCGAGCAGGCTCAGACCATCCGCTCCCGCGCCGATCGCGACTCCACCATCATCGTGGCGGAAGCCACCTCGACCGCCGACCAGCTCCGCGGTCAGGGCGAGGCCGAACGCAACCAGATCTTCGCCGAAGCCTATGGGCAGGATAAGGGTTTCTTCGACTTCTACCGCTCGATGCAGGCTTATGAAGCCTCGATGAAGGGTTCGGACACCCGGATGCTGCTGTCGCCGGATTCCAACTTCTTCCGGTTCTTCAACGATCCGGGTGCCCCGGCGGCTCCGGCGCCGGGGGCGGCAGCTCCCGCGCCCGCCCCGACCGCGAACTGACGCCGCGCGACGATGTCCGATCTCATCGTCGCGCTCGGTCTCGTGCTGGTGATCGAGGGCCTGCTCCTCGCCGCTGTGCCCGGCGCCGTGCGGCGCGCCATGATCTCGATCGATCAACTGCCCGACCAGCCGCTGCGAATCGCAGGGCTGGTCGGTGCCGTCATCGGTGTCGCCGTCGTCTGGCTGATGCGCGGTTAAAACCTCGATTTTCCGGGTTTTTCCGGCCGGGTGGCCCCATGCCTCCCGGCCGGCCATCTTCTCTGCCCGCTTTCCGCGCCCGCGCGACGATGGCGCCCGGCAACGCTCTCCTCAGGACATATCGGTCGCGACGCTTGCGCCTCACCCACTCGCGTGGTTTTGGCTTGCATCGCCTCCCGTCCCGGTTCAGCGTTCGGCGGTGAACGGTGCGGCAGGTTCGGGCATGCGCGATCCCGACCGGCCGGAGGCACGCGGCGACGCGAAGGAGGCATGATGTTTCAATACGTTGAACGCTCTGGCACCCTGTCAGGGCTCGTGCCCCGCCTTTTCCTCGCGGGCGCGCTCGCCGCGGGCGCGGTGTTCGCCGGCGGGGCGCTTCCCGTCCAGGCCGCCGCGACCAAGGGCCCCGACACGGTAGCGGACACCGCCGCGCAGATCATGGACGCGGTGGTCAACATCTCGACCTCGCAGACGGTCGCTCCCTCGCGAAGCGTGCCGACGCCTGAATTGCCGCCCGGCTCGCCCTTCGAGGAGTTCTTCGAGGAATTCTTCAAGCGCCGCCAACAGCAGGGCGACGAGGATGGCGGGCGTCCGCGCCGCGTGTCCTCGCTCGGCTCCGGCTTTGTCATCGATTCCAGCGGCCTGATCGTCACCAACAACCACGTCATCGCCGACGCCGACGAGATTTTCGCCAATTTCGCCGACGGCTCCAAGCTCAAGGCCGAGTTGGTCGGGCGCGATACCAAGACCGACCTCGCCTTGCTGAGGGTCACGCCGGAAGCCGGCAAGCCGCTCAAGGCGGTGAAGTTCGCCGATTCCGACGTGCTGCGCGTCGGCGACTGGGTGATGGCGATCGGCAACCCGTTCGGCCTCGGCGGCACGCTGACCGTGGGCGTGATCTCCGCGCGCAACCGCGACATCAATTCCGGGCCCTACGACAACTTCCTGCAGACCGACGCCGCCATCAACCGCGGCAATTCCGGCGGGCCGCTGTTCAACATGGACGGCGACGTGGTGGGCATCAACACCGCGATCATCTCGCCCTCGGGCGGCTCGATCGGCATCGGCTTCGCGGTTCCGTCCAACACCGCCGTGCCGGTGGTGGCGCAGCTTCGCGAATTCGGCGAGACCCGCCGTGGCTGGATCGGCGTACGCATCCAGGCGGTGACGCCGGAGATCGCCGAGAGCCTGTCGCTCGGCAGCCCGCGCGGCGCGCTGATCGGCTCGGTGAACGATGACGGCCCCGCCGCCAAGGGCGGGCTCAAGGCCGGCGACGTCGTGGTCCGCTTCGACGGCAAGGAGGTCAAGGACATCCGCGCGCTGCCGATCATCGTGGCCGACACGCCCGTCGACAAGCAGGTGGACGTGGTGGTGATCCGCCGCGGGAAGGAAGAGACGCTGCGCGTGACGGTCGGCCGGCTCGACGAGAGCGAGAAGACCGAGGCCGCCGCCGAGGCGCCTTCCAAGCCGGAAACGCCGCCCGCCACCACCACCAAGGTGCTCGGCGTCGAGGTTGCCGAGCTGTCGCCGGAACTGCGCACCAAGTTCAAGATCAAGGACGAGCTCAAGGGCGTGGTGATCCTGAAGGTCGAGCCCGGCTCGGCCGCCGCCGATCGCGGCCTTGCCGCCGGCTATCTCATCGTCGAGGTCAACCAGGAGGCCACCGCCACGCCGAAGGACGTGGAGGAGCGCCTCGCCGAGCTGAAGAAGGAAGGCAAGCGTTCGGCGCTGCTGATGGTGTCCGATCCCGACGGGCAGGTCCGCTTCACCGCCCTGCCCATCGAGTAGCGCAACACTGCGACGCCGCGAACAGAAAAGCCCCGGTCGCAACGGCCGGGGCTTTCTCGTATCGGGCGACTGTCCTCAGGGGGCTTTGGGCGGGGGCAGCGGCGGCACGCCGGCGCGCGGCGTCGCTGCCTGGTCGGGCTCGGTGAGCTGCACGGTCCAGCTTTTCTGTTCGTGGGTGTCCACCTCGAAGAAGCCGGTACGGTCGAAGCCGCGCGCGAGGCAGTCCTCAATGCCGCGAATGGTGAACTCCTTCTCGCGGGTGCACATGAAGGCCTTTCCGGCCCATTCTCCGCCGAGATCGTAGTCGATGGCATAGACGTAGTAGAACCGCGCCACGAGGTCGCCGCGCAGCAGCGTCTCGCAGCTCTTGGGCGCGATGTTCCACCAGCCCTCAGTCGCCCAGACATTGCCGTCCTTGTAGCCGAGCGCGATGCCGATCCGGCTGCTGGAACGGTTGCACAGGCGGAAATCGGCAGCGGCCGGGGTCGGCGCCAGCGCGGCAAGTACCGGCGCGAGCAGGAACGCGGCCAGCGCGCTCCCGCACAGGCGACGCTTCAACCGCGCCGGCGCGGAAGCGCCCGCGCGCTCACTTGTCGATGAAGACAGCTCGAAAATCATTGACGTTCGTGCAGGTCGGCCCCGGCGTCAGCAGGTCGCCGATCGTCTCGAAAAAGGTGGTCGAGTCGTTCTCGGCGAGAAAGGCGGCAGGATCGAGACCGGACGCACTGGCGCGGGCCAGCGTGTCGGGCATCACATAGGCTCCGGCCGGATCGGTGGCCGCGCCGCCGCCGCCATCGGTGCCGTCGGTATCGCCAGCCACCGCGTAGATTCCCTCGGCTCCGCCCAGCGCGGCGGCAAGCGCCAGCGCGAATTCCTGGTTCGGGCCGCCGCGGCCCTGGCCGCGCATGGTCACGGTGAGTTCGCCGCCGGACAGCAGCACGGCGCTCTTGCCGGCCGCCTTCAGCTCCAGCGCCTTCGCCGCCTGAGCGGCGGCAACCTCGCGGGCCTCGCCTTCGAGATTGTCGCCAAGCAGGATTGGCTCCAGCCCGGCCTCGCGCACAAGCTTCTCGGCGGCGACGAAGGAATCTGACGGGCGGGCGACGAGCAGATACTCGCTATTGGCGAAGGCGGCGTCGCCGGGCTTGGGCGATTCATTGGCCGGATCGCGCAGCGCCACCGCGATCGAGGGCGGCGGGTCGATGCGGTAGCGGGTCAGCACGTCGCGCGCTTCCGCAAGCGTGGTCGGATCGGGCACGGTCGGACCGGAGCCGATCACCGCCGGATCGTCGCCCGGCACGTCGGAGATGGAGAGCGTCACCACCTTCGCCGGCTGCGCCAGCGCTGCAAGGCGCCCGCCCTTGATGCGCGAGAGGTGCTTTCGCACGGTGTTGATCTCGGTGATGTTGGCGCCCGAGCGCAGCAGGGCGCGGGTCAGGGCGCGCTTGTCGTCGAGCTCGACGCCATAGGCCGGGGCGATCCAGTTCGCCGAGGCGCCGCCCGAGAGCAGCACCAGCACCAGATCGTCGGCGGTCGCGGATTCGGCGAGGTCCAGCGCGGTCTGCGCGCCGGCGAGCCCGGCAGCGTCCGGCACCGGATGGCCGGCTTCGACCATCTCCAACTGGCGGGTCGGGCGGCCATAGCCGTGGCGGGCGACGCCGATGCCGACGAGGCGGGCGGGGTCGAAGCCCAGCGTGTCGAGATAATGGCTCTCCGCCACTTCCAGCATGGAGCCGGCGGCCTTGCCGGCGGCCAGCAGAATCAGGCGGCCATGGGCCGGGGGCGGCGGCAGGGCCGGCGGCAGGCAGGTGCTGGGGTGGGCGGCTGCCACGGCAGCCTCGAAAAGCCGATCCAGAAACGCACGCGCCGAGACGTCCACCATCGCCATCCTACCCCCGATCGCCCGCATCGGGCCTGATACTTCTTGCGCATCGGCGGCTGGGACGAAAGTCGAATCCCGAACCGGCAGACGCGAAACCGGCGTATTCCTATGGCACAGAACATGCCGCGTCACTATCCTGACCGCGTTTATCGCACCAGACGGGACAAAATGCGCCGGCTCTCGACGGAAGAAAGCGCCCTCGCGGCGGATGGCCGTGATTCTGCTCACGATTTTCCCGCCTTCGAGCGCATTGCCGGCCATTGGGATGCCGGCATGCTGCTGATCTGCGACCACGCCTCCAATGCGCTGCCGCCCGCCTATGGCACGCTCGGCCTGCCGCAAGCGCAGCTCGAACGCCATATCGGCTACGATATCGGCGCCGCCGGGGTGACACGGGAACTCGCAAAGCTGCTGGACTGCCCGGCAGTGCTGTCCTGCTTCTCGCGGCTGCTGATCGACCCCAATCGCGGCGAGGACGACCCGACGCTGGTGATGCGCCTGTCCGATGGCGCAGTCGTGCCGGGAAACCGCCATGCCGATGCCGAGGAGGTGGAGCGCCGGCTCGACGCCTTCCATCGGCCCTATCACCGCGCCATCGAGGCGGAGCTCGCCGATGCGCAGGCGGCGGGCGTCAATCCGGCGGTGTTCTCCATGCATTCCTTCACCCCGGTCTGGCGCGGCGTGCCCCGGCCCTGGCACGCGGCGATACTGTGGGACAGCGACGAGCGCTTCGCCCGCCCGCTGATCGAGGCGCTCGCGGCGCCGGGCGATCTGATCGTCGGCGACAACGAGCCCTATGACGGGGCGCTGCGCAATGACTGCCTGTTTCGTCACGGCACGGCGCCCGGCCGCGCCCACGTGCTGCTGGAGGTCCGGCAGGACCTGATCGCGGACGAGGCCGGCCAGCGCGGCTGGGCGGCGCGGCTCGCCGGCATCCTGCCCGCCATCCTCGCCCGTCCCGGCCTGCACGAGTTGCGCAGCTATGGCTCGCGCACTGGCCCGGTTATCCCCATATCCGGCTGAACCGTCGCCGAACCGGAGCACCGCCATGACCGATTCCCTCCCCTCCCCGCTTTCCGAGCAGGAGCGCACCGAGCTGGAGGCCGCCGCCTTCCGCCGGCTGGTCGCGCATCTGGCGTCCCGCACCGACGTGCAGAACATCGAGCTGATGAATCTCGCCGGCTTCTGCCGCAACTGCCTGTCCAACTGGTATCTCGCCGCCGCGCAGGAGCGCGGCCTGCCGGTGACCAAGGACCAGAGCCGCGAGGCGGTCTACGGCATGCCCTATGAGGATTGGAAGGCCAAGCACCAGACCGAGGCCACGCCGGAGCAGAAGGCCGCCTTCCCTGGCCCGGGGCCGCACTGAGCGCCCCGCCGTCTTTTGCCGGTGGATTGCGGGGCTAGCCTGTGCACGCACCGGCCGGCGCCTTGACGCGGCGGGCGAGTTCCGTTCCTGATCCGATCCCGATTTTCAGCCACCGGGCTGCCGGGCCGCCCTGGCTTGCGTCCATCGCGGTCCGCGCCTTTCGGCTCAAGCCCACCGGAGTAGACATGTCCGATATTCCCAACGACCAGCCGCTTTCCGACGCCGCCGCCGGCTTTGCCAAGGAGCAGCTCAAATCCTTCATCGAGCGCATCGAGCGGCTGGAGGAGGAGAAGAAGACCATTTCCGAAGACATCAAGGACGTGTTCGCCGAGGCCAAGGGCACCGGCTTCGACGTCAAGGCGCTGCGCGAGATCCTGAAGATCCGCAAGCAGGACGCCGACCAGCGCGCCGAGCACGAGGCCATCGTTGACCTCTATCTGCAGGCGCTCGGCATGGTCGGCTGACCCGCCAGCAAGCGCTGTCGGCATGGTCGGCTGACCCGCCCACTCTTCGCACACAAAAAACCCGGCGGTCCTTGGCGGATCGCCGGGTTTTTTGTGTGCGAAGAGGTTTCGGGCCGGCTTCAGAGCGGCTTGGCGAGCGGCGCGGCTCCGCTCATCATCGCCACCACCGGCACTGCGACCACGGCGGCGCCCTCGAAGCGGCTGGTGCTCAGGCTGGTGGGCGCGCTCTTGCTGAAGCCGCCCGCCACCACCTGGCGCGGCGGGGCGACGAAGGCGGCGAAGCGGCGAAGCTCGGGCGTGCGCAGCACGACATGGGTGGCGACAGTCGGGCTGGAGAACAGCCGGCGGATTTCCGCCTGCATCTCCGGCGAATAGGGCGCCGCCGTGCCACGCAGACCTATGCCGCCGGCGGGACGCGAGGGAGCGGCGGCAGCGTTCTGGGCCGGCGCCGGTGCGCGGCCGGGCTGGAGCCGCTCGCTCGGGAAGATGCCGGTGGTGGCGGAGGCATAGGCGAGCGCGGGGGCGCCGCCGGCCTGCGAGCCGACGATCAGCTCAGGCAATGGCGCCGCGCCGGGACGGGCCTGCGGACGCGGGACCGCCACGCTGGACGGCTGGGCACTGGCGACCTGGAGCGCTGCGGGCGCGGCCTCGGCTGGCAGCTTCGGCGCATCGGCCGGGCGCGAGAGCGGACGGGGCACGGCGGCCGCGACCGAGAACGGCACGGACGGTGCGGGCGCCTCGGCTGCCGCGACGACGGCGCCACGCGGCAGCGGACTCGCCTGCGGCCGCGGAATATCGGCCGGTTCGGCCACCTGCACCGGAGCCGGCGCGGTTGCGGGCGCCTGCGGGGCGGGGGCCGGAGCCGCGCTCTCCTCGTCGTCGTCCTCCTTGCCGCCGCCGAACAAGCTGGCGAACAGGTTCTTGGAGCCGGCGGTCGCGCCGGTCCGCTTGGGATTATTTCCGCCGGAAAGGCCGGCAAAGGCCGCGCCGGCGCCGCCCGGCTCCTTGCCCTTCGATTCGATCTCGGCCAGCGCCAGCTCGTAGCGCGGCATCGGCTTGCCGTCGGTCGGCACATGGACGGTCTTGCCGTCCGGGAACACGCGGGCAAGCTCGGGCCGGGTCATGCGCGGCCAGTGCCGCACGCCGCCGGTGTCGAGATGCACGAAGGGAGAGCCGGAGGTCGGGTAGAAGCCGACGCCGCCGCGCTGGAGCCGGAGCCCGGCTTCGCGAATCTTGGCGAGCGGCACGCCGGGAATGAAGAAGTCCATCGCCTTGCCCTGCATGTGCAGGCTGGTCTGCGCGACGCCGCGCGAGCGCGAGCGCAGCATGGCGTTGGTCGCGGGCGAACGGTAGCCGCCGATCACCTGGATCGGCGCGGTGGCCCCGGTCTCGCGATAGACCTCCCAGACGATGTCGAACAGCTGGGGGTCCATGTTGGTCGGCTCCTTGCGGCGCCAGTCCTGCAACAGAACGTTGAGCTGGCGCATCGCCGCCGGGTCATAGCGTCCGTTACGCTTGAAGGTGACCGTGGCGCTTTCGCCGGAATGGACGTGGTGCAGGCTCAGCGTGCGCGTATCGCCATTGGCAACCGCGTCCTGAAGCAGGTCGACACTGCCGAGAGAAACCGCCGCCGCAAGCAGCGTGACCTTGGCAAGACGACGGGAGCGTAGAGCGAGTGTGATGCGCACGGACTTCCAAACCCGAAAACGAACGTTTCCTTGAAGCGCCGCAGTGAAGTGCCGCGACACACATGGTCAACACAGTCTTGTCGGGTTTGGTTAAAAGGCCGTTACGGCCCAACCCCCACGCCTTATTGATACTCTGGCTAGAAAGCGACTGTGGCGAAAGCGTGCCGTCCAGTCAAATTCGTTACAAGAGCACCATTCATCATCACTTTTTTGGTTGATCGTGTCTTTGATGGAACACAAATCAACCGATGAAACGGCGTGAGAAGCTGGAAAGGCGTCAGCGCAGCGCGGTCTGACGCCCGCGGGTGGCGACCCGCGCCGAGCCGTCGAGGCCGAGAATCGCCTTCACCGCGGCATTGGTGCCGTAGATGTCCTCGCGCGACACCAGCTTGCCGGCGCCGTCGACATAGGTGGTGAAATAAACGAGATGCACGGGGAAGCGGCGCTGCATGCTGACATGCTTCTCGCTGCCGCCGAGCAGGCCGGAAATGCGTCTCTGGTCCCAGCGGTCGTTGACGCCGAGGCCGAACATCACCTCGGCGAACTTCATCGGCTCATGCACGCGCACGCAGCCATGGCTGAAGGCCCGGCGCTCGCGCGCGAACAGGGCGCGGCTCGGCGTGTCGTGCAGATAGACCGAGTGCTTGTTCGGGAACATGAACTTCATGTTGCCGAGCGCGTTGCGCTCGCCGGGCGGCTGGCGGAACGAATAGCCCTGGGTGCCGCGGCTCCAGTTCACCGTGCCGGGATCGACGATACGGCCATTGCGCACCACGTCGATGCCCTGGCGCTCCAGCGCATAGGGGTCGGCCATCAGCTTGGGAAGCATCTCGTTGCGGATGATGCCGGGCGGCACGTTCCACGACGGGTTGAACACCATGTACTGCATCTCGGCGGACATGATGGGGGTCTGGTTCTTCTCGGTGCCGACCACCACGCGCGTCTCGTGGATCGTCTGTTCATTGACGACCACCCGCACCATGAATTCGGGGATGTTCACCATCACATAGACCGGCGCCACCTCATGCGGCACCCAGCGCCAGCGCTCCATGTTAGCGATAATGTCGGGCAGGCTCTCGCTGCCGGTGCCATTGAGCGCGGCGAGCGTGCCGGGGCCGACCAGCCCGTCCGGCTTCTGGCCGGCGGAGGCCTGGAACTGGCGCACGGCGTCGACCAGCATGTCGTCATAGCTGAAATCGTCCGGCGCGCCCTGCAGGCCGAGCCGCGCGCGCAGCAGCGGCACGCGGCGGTCGCCGTCGCCCGGCCGTAGCGTCGGGCCGGCGGGAACCTGGGCAAGCGGCACGCCGCGCCCATCCGCCAGCCGCGCAGCGAGCTGCATCTTCAGGAGCCGATATTCGTCATATTGCGGGGCGAAGGAGGCCATCGCCGCCGAGGTATTGGGCGAGGTCGACACCAGCGCGAGCACCGCCGTCGGGTCGGGGACGGTCGGAGTCGGGTCGACGAATTCAGGATTGATACCCTTGGGGTCGAAGCGGCCGCTCTGGACATGGCGCGCATAGAGCAGCGTGGTCGCGGCAAGGCGCAGTTCGGCCTCGGCCAGCTCGCCGTCCGAGGCATGGGCGCGCAGCGGTGGCACCGTGTAATCGGCCGGCGCCAGCCCTTCCAACGCCGACGCGGCGAACGTACCGAGCACGGCGGCGCCGATCGGCGAATAGCCGCCGGCGGCGGTAAACACCGGCTGGTACTGTCGCGCGGCATAAAAATCGGCCAGCGCCTGCGCGTCCTTCGGCTCCACGACGAAGCGCGGAAGCTGGGCGGCGATCAGCTCGGAGAGATAGCGCGAGACCATCTGCCCCTGCTGGGGTGCGGTATGGGCGGCGACGGCGCCGCTCGCGGGGGTGGAGGCGGTCGGCGTGCCGGTGCCGGGCGTGCCGGTGCCGAGGCTCGGGGTGGAAGCAGTCGGAGCGCTGGAGCCGGCAAGCGGCGCATTCACCGCCGGAGCGCTCGATGACGGCGCGGCATGGTCCTGCGGATAGGCCGGCATGGCGAGCGCGCTGTCGAGCCGGTGCCGGGTGGAGCGGATGTCGAACGGCGCGGGCGCGTCGCCCGCAGCCGAGAGCGGGGCCGCGCCCTCGCCGGCGGGATGGGCCGAGCCGCCATCATGTGTGCCGTTACCGGCAGCATCGCCGATCGCGATGGGCGCGCCCGACATCTCCTGCGCGTGGGCGATGAGCCCCGGCATTGCGCCTGTCGCCAGCGTTACTGTGAGCAGGGCGCACGCCGTGCCGGCAAGATACCGCCTCGCAAGCTGATCGACACGCCCGGCCATTGCTGTCTCCGTTCCCGCCACACTAGCTGAAAATGCGTGAGGCTGGTACGCCGCCTCTTTGTCTCGGTTCGCTCTTCCGCTTCAACTCACGAAACCGGCAAAGGTCCCGTATCCACGCCGCCGTAGCGCCGATGCAACAAGGCGAGGGACCCGAACGGAAGAGCTGATGCACTGTCGCAAGTGGTGGTAAAGGCGGTGTTAAGCATGCGCGCGAAAAGGCGATAGCGGACGGGATGACGCGGATGTGAGAACAGCGCTTGCCGCCACCTCCGCGATTCCTATAATCCGCGCCTTCTTTTTGGGGGAAGGACCCGGCAATGACCGAGCCGACGACGGCTGACACGCAGCCGATCGCCATCATCATGGGCAGCCAGTCGGACTGGGAGACCATGCGCCATGCCGCCGAGACTCTGGAGGCGCTCGGGGTCGGTCACAAATGCCTGATCGTTTCCGCCCATCGCACGCCCGAGCGCATGTTCGACTTCGCCAGGGGCGCACGGGCGGCCGGTTACAAGGCGATCATCGCGGGTGCCGGCGGCGCCGCCCACCTGCCCGGCATGGTCGCCGCGCTCACCCCGCTCCCGGTCTTCGGCGTGCCGGTGGAGAGCAAGGCGATGCAAGGGCTCGACAGCCTGTATTCCATCGTCCAGATGCCCGCTGGCGTCCCGGTCGGCACGCTTGCCATCGGCAAGGCCGGCGCGGTGAATGCTGCGCTGATCGCGGCCGCCGTGCTCGCCCTCTCCGACCCGGCGCTGGCGGAGCGGCTGGACGCCTGGCGCGCGGCCCGCACCGCCGCCGTTACCGAACAGCCGGTGTGACCGCCATGCTCAAGCCCGGTTACACCCTCGGCATTCTTGGCGGCGGCCAGCTCGCGCGGATGATCGCGCTGGCGGCGGCCCCGCTTGGCCTCAAGACCCATATCTACGCGCCCGAAGACGGTAGCCCCGCCTTCGACGTGGCGAGCGCGCATACGCAGGCCGCCTATGACGACTTCGAGGCGCTGGAGCGCTTCGCCGGCGCAGTCGACGTCGTCACCTACGAGTTCGAGAACGTGCCGGTGGCCACCGCCGAATTCCTGGCCGCCCGCGTGTCGGTGCATCCGGGCGCGGGTGCGCTCGGCATCACGCAGGACCGGCTGGCAGAGAAGACCTTCGTCGCCAATCTCGGCATCGAGGTCGCACCCTTCGCCGCCGTCGAGGACGAGGCGTCGCTTGAGGCCGCGCTCGCTGAAATCGGCCGCCCGGCGGTGTTGAAGACCCGCCGCTTCGGCTATGACGGCAAGGGTCAGGTCATGATCCGCGAGGGCGACGATGCCGCCGCCGCGTTTGCCGCCATCGGCCGCCATCCCGCCATCCTCGAAGGCTTCGTGCCGTTCATCCGCGAAGTCTCGGTGGTCGCGGCGCGGACGGAAGACGGGCGCTTCGCCGCCTATGAGATCACCCAGAACGAACACCGCCATCACATCCTCTACCGCTCGACCGTGCCGGCCGAGGTGACGCCGGCGGTGTCGGCGGTGTCGCATGAGATCGCGCGCCGCATCGGCGAGGCTTTGGGCTATGTGGGCGTGTTCGCGGTGGAGATGTTCCTGGTGGTGGTGGACGGCGCGCAGGGCGTGATCGTCAACGAGATCGCCCCGCGCGTTCACAATTCCGGCCACTGGACGCTCGACGGCGCCGTCACCAGCCAGTTCGAGCAGCATGTGCGCGCGGTCGCCGGCTGGCCGCTGGGCGCGGTGGAGCGGCTCGGCCATGTCGAGATGACCAACCTGATCGGCGACGAGGCGAATAGCTGGCTGGACGTGCTGGCCGAGCCCGGCGCGCATCTGCACCTCTATGGCAAGGCCGAAGCCCGGCCGGGGCGCAAGATGGGCCACGTTACCCGCATCTTCTTCGAGGACGACGCCTGAGGTCCGGGCCTTCCTTTCCCGAAACGCCCGCCGGAGCCGCCCGCGCCCGGCCCGCCTCACGCAATCGTGCGGCGGGCTTGGTAATTTCCGCGGCCGTGGCATCGTATCTGATGGTGATCCCCATCAGCGGTGTTCCCTGACATGGCCTTTCTGCGCGAGCGCTCCGGCGCCTTCAGTCCCGAGAAGATCGTCGCCCTGCTGTTCGTGCTGGCTCCGCTCGGCTGGCTGGCGGCTCGCGCGCTCGGCGGCGGGCTGACTCCGGCCGACCCGTTCGGCGTGGCGGGCGGCGGTTTGGGAGGC
>NZ_JAZDRM010000041.1:0-32317 GCF_047501495.1 Ancylobacter sp. G4_0304
GCAGGCTCATCATCATGTCGGTCATCGGTGGTTCCTCGGTCGGGTTGGTTCTCGCAACTCCGACCATACCGGCGTTCCGTCGATGGCCACCTTCTCCTCAGCTACACCACCCTACGGGACACGATCCGCTTGAGCGCTCGATGCCGGCCTGTGCGATCTGGACATATGGACGCCTCCGCGAGCGGACCCTCTGGACCGCCACTCCAGCGCGCGAATGCGGCACGGGCGAGACCGCCGGGAGCCCTTCGCGCGCCGTTTCGAGCCGTCCCCGGCGGCAAGGCATCGGGCAACGGCGTTGCGCCCATGTGTCCGGCGGAATACATTTCCTTTCGCGCAAGACCCCTTCCCTCGCAACAAGCGCGAAAATTGCGACGCCATGCCCTGCATGCGGCGCTTGTACGCAGACGCCAATTCTGGCATCTTCGCGGTTGATAGGGAAGCCTTGCTGTCCTATATCAGGATCGCAGGCGCCGGCATTGGCATGGTCGATGCTAGCGTCGTGCGGTAAGGGCGTGCATGCTTCGCGGTTGGGAGCTTCCGCCGGGCCGAACAGGCCCCGGCATGCGCGGACGAAGCGACTTTAAGGGAGAGACGGGGATGAGTGAGGAATTTGGCGGCCACGCCGCGCGCGAACTCGACGGGATTGCGACTATCGCGGCCGCGACGGATCGCGCCGCCGGCAAAGCCCTCACCGTCATCGATCCCGGTCTGCCGGGCGCCATCGGCCTGTACGACCCGCGCAACGAGAAGGACAGCTGCGGCGTCGGCTTCGTGGCGGACATCAAGGGCCGCAAGTCGCACAAGATCGTGCAGGACGGCCTGCAGATCCTGCTGAATCTCGAACATCGCGGCGCGGTGGGCGCAGATCCGCGTGCCGGCGACGGCGCCGGTATGCTGGTGCAGATACCCCATCGCTTCTTCGCGAAGGAAGCGGACAAGCTCGGCTTTACCCTGCCCGAGCCCGGCCACTATGCGGTCGGTCACATCTTCATGCCGCGCGACCTCGAAGGCCAGCGCATCATCCGCGAGACCGTGGAGCGGGTGGTCGCCGAGGAAGGCCAGACCCTGCTCGGCTGGCGCGAGGTGCCGACCGACAACTCGCATCTCGGCCACACCGTGCTGCCGACTGAGCCGGACCATGCCCAGATTTTCATCGGCCGCGGCGAAGGCACGCCCGACGAGGACTCGTTCGAGCGCCGGCTGTTCATCCTGCGCAAGGTGATCTCGAACGCGGTCTACTCCGCCAAGGACGCGCGCACCGCGGGCTATTACGTGGTGTCGCTGTCCTGCCGCACCCTCGTCTACAAGGGCATGTTCAACGCCGACCAGCTCGGCACCTATTATGCCGACTTCCACGACGAGGATTTCGAGAGCGCGATCGCGCTGGTGCACCAGCGCTTCTCGACCAACACCTTCCCGGCCTGGTCGCTCGCCCATCCCTATCGGATGGTGGCACATAATGGCGAGATCAACACGCTGCGCGGCAACGTGAACTGGATGGCGGCGCGCCAGGCTTCCGTCGACAGCGAGCTGTTCGGCAACGACATCTCCAAGCTGTGGCCGATCTCCTATGAAGGGCAGTCGGACACGGCCTGCTTCGACAACGCGCTCGAATTCCTGGTGCAGGGCGGCTACGAGCTGCCGCATGCCGCCATGATGCTGGTGCCCGAGGCCTGGGCCGGCAACCCGCTGATGGACGAGGAGCGCCGCGCCTTCTACGAGTACCACGCCGCCATGATGGAGCCGTGGGACGGGCCGGCCGCGATCGTCGCCACCGACGGGCGTCAGATCGTCGCCACGCTCGACCGCAACGGCCTGCGCCCGGCGCGCTATCTCGTCACCACCGACGACCGCATCGTGCTTGCCTCGGAAATGGGCGTGCTCACCTTCCCCGAGGAGCAGATCGTCACCAAGTGGCGCCTGCAGCCAGGCAAGATGCTTGTGGTCGACATGGTCGAGGGCCGCCTCGTCCCCGACGAGGAGGTGAAGACCTCGCTTGCCCGTGCGCATCCCTACAAGGAGTGGCTGAAGCGCACGCAGCTCGTGCTGGAGGAACTGCGCTCGGTGGAAGCGCGCGAGGTGCGCACCGATGTGTCGCTGCTCGATCGCCAGCAGGCGTTCGGCTACACCCAGGAAGACGTCAAGCTGCTGATGGCGCCGATGGCGACCACCGGGCAGGAGGCCGTCGGCTCCATGGGCACCGACACGCCGATCTCGCCGCTGTCGAAGAAGTCGAAGTCGCTGTTCACCTATTTCAAGCAGAACTTCGCGCAGGTCACCAACCCGCCGATCGACCCGATCCGCGAGGAGCTGGTGATGAGCCTCGTCTCGTTCATCGGGCCGCGGCCGAACATCTTCGACCTCGAAGGCAATTCGCGCCGCAAGCGCCTGGAAGTGCGCCAGCCGATCCTCACCAATGCCGACCTGGAGAAGATCCGCTCGATCGGCTTCATGGAGGAGCGCTTCGACACCCGCACGCTCGACATCACCTACCCGTCCGACAAGGGCGCGGCGGGCATGGAGGATGCCGTCGAGCGGCTGTGCGAGCGCGCCGAGGCGGCGGTGCATGGCGGCTACAACATCATCATCCTGTCCGATCGCCTGGTCGGGCCGGACCGGATCGCCATTCCCTCGCTGCTGGCGACGGCGGCCGTGCATCATCACCTGATCCGCAAGGGCCTGCGCACCGCCGCCGGCCTCGTCGTGGAAACCGGCGAGGCGCGCGAGGTGCATCATTTCGCGTGTCTGGCGGGTTATGGCGCCGAGGCGATCAACCCCTATCTCGCCTTCGAGACCATGATCGCCATGCGCGTCGACATCCCGGAGGAGGTCGACGAGTACGAGATCGTCAAGCGCTTCATCAAGTCGATCGACAAGGGGTTGCTCAAGGTCATGTCCAAGATGGGCATCTCGACCTACCAGTCCTATTGCGGCGCCCAGATCTTCGACGCGGTGGGCCTCGCCTCCGAGGTGGTGGACAAGTATTTCTTCGGCACCGCCTCGACCATCGGCGGCATCGGCCTCGCCGAGATCGCCGAGGAGACGGTGATGCGCCATCGCGACGCCTTCGGCGACGCGCCGGTCTACCGCAGCTCGCTCGATGTCGGCGGCGACTACGCCTTCCGCCTGCGCGGCGAGGAGCACGCGTGGGACCCGGAGACGGTGGCGGTGCTCCAGCACGCGGTGCGCGGCAACGCGCAGGACAAGTACCGCCACTTCGCCAAGCTGGTGAACGAGACCGGCGCCAAGACGCTGAACATCCGCTCGCTGTTCCGCATCAAGGGTGCGGAGGAGGAAGGCCGCGCGCCAATCCCGCTCGATGAGGTCGAGCCGGCGGCGGACATCGTGAAGCGCTTCGTCACCGGCGCCATGTCGTTCGGCTCGATCTCGCGCGAGGCGCACACCACGCTCGCCATCGCGATGAACCGCATTGGCGGCAAGTCGAACACCGGCGAAGGCGGCGAGGAGGCCTCGCGCTTCAAGCCGCTGCCGAACGGCGATTCCATGCGCTCGGCGATCAAGCAGGTGGCCTCCGGCCGCTTCGGCGTGACGGCGGACTATCTCGTCAATGCTGACATGATCCAGCTCAAGATGGCGCAGGGTGCCAAGCCCGGCGAAGGCGGACAGCTGCCCGGCCACAAGGTGGACGCGGTGATCGCCAAGGTGCGCCATTCCACGCCCGGCGTCGGCCTGATCTCGCCGCCGCCGCATCATGACATCTACTCGATCGAGGACCTGGCGCAGCTCATCTACGACGTGAAGAACGTCAACCCCGAGGCCGATGTCTCGGTGAAGCTAGTCTCGGAAGTCGGCGTCGGCACGGTGGCCGCCGGCGTCGCCAAGGCGCGCGCCGACCACATCACCATTTCCGGCTTCGAGGGCGGCACCGGCGCGTCCCCGCTCACCGCGATCAAGCATGCCGGCTCCCCGTGGGAGATCGGCCTTGCCGAGGCGCACCAGACCCTGGTGCTCAACAATCTGCGCGGGCGCGTCGCGCTTCAGGTCGACGGCGGGCTTCGCACCGGGCGCGACGTGGTGATCGGCGCGCTGCTGGGGGCGGACGACTTCGCCTTCTCCACCGCGCCGCTGATCGCGGCCGGCTGCATCATGATGCGCAAGTGCCACCTCAACACCTGCCCGGTGGGCGTGGCGACGCAGGACCCTGTGCTGCGCAAGCGCTTCAAGGGCACGCCGGAGCATGTGATCAACTACTTCTTCTTCGTCGCGGAAGAAGTGCGCGAGATCATGGCCTCGATGGGCATCGCGACCTTCACCGACCTGATCGGCCAGTCGCAATGGCTCGACAAGCGCGAGGCGCTGGAGCACTGGAAGGCCAAGGGGCTCGACTTCTCGCGCATCTTCACCAAGCCGGAACTGGGGCCGGACGTCGCGGTGCGCCATGTCGAGCGCCAGAACCATCCGATCCACAAGGTGCTGGACCGCAAGCTGATCGAACAGGCGCAGGAAGCGCTGATCGCCGGCGAGAAGGTGGTGATCCACACCCCGATCAAGAGCATCGACCGCTCCGCTGGCGCCATGCTCTCCGGCGAGGTCGCCAAGCGTTATGGCGAGACCGGCCTGCCGGACGACACGATCGACATCCACCTTACCGGCACCGCCGGTCAGGCCTTCGGCGCGTTCCTGGCCGCCGGCGTCTCGATGACGCTGGTGGGTGAGGCCAACGACTATGTGGGCAAGGGCCTGTCGGGCGGGCGCATCGTCGTCCGGCCGCCGGACAATGCGCGCATCGTGCCGGAGAACTCAATCATCGTCGGCAACACCGTGCTCTACGGCGCCACCGCGGGTGAGTGCTACTTCCACGGCGTCGCCGGCGAACGCTTCGCGGTGCGCAACTCGGGCGCCATCGCGGTGGTCGAGGGCACGGGCGACCACGGCTGCGAGTACATGACCGGCGGCGTGGTCGTCGTCATCGGCCAGACCGGGCGCAATTTCGCGGCCGGCATGTCCGGCGGCGTCGCCTATGTTCTGGACGAGGACCGCTCGTTCAAGAGCCGGTGCAACCTTTCCATGGTCGATCTTGAGCCGGTGGAAGAGGAAGAGGACCTTCTGGAGCGTCTCCACCACCATGGCGGCGACCTGGAGTTCAAGGGCCGCATCGACATCATGGCCGATATGGGCCATGGCGACGAGGAGCGCCTGCACCAGCTCATCGCCAAGCACCTGCACTATACCGGCTCGAAGCGCGCCCAGATGATCCTCGACCACTGGGCCGACTATCGCAGCAAGTTCGTGAAGGTGATGCCCGTCGAATATCAGCGGGCGCTGCGCGACATGGAAAAGGCCCGCGGGCTGCAGGCCGCCGAATAGGCCGGCCGATCGCGCGCCGCACTCCGCCTTCCGCCCGTCGTCGTGGCCGGAAGGCGAGGCCGGGGCGCCGGGGATATTTCCCCGAACACAGGGCAATGCCGGAGCGGCTCTCCAGCCGTCCGGAATGACGACCGACACCGCCGGATCGGCGCGGCCCAGTGCCGCGCCGTCATTTCCCAAATGGCATGATTGATGTATCTGACACCGGAGGTGGAATGCCTCCAAGGTGGCGGTGCTCCGCGAAAGAGGGCGCAATGGGTAAGGTTACGGGCTTTCTCGAAATCGATCGGCGTGAGGCCAAGTATCAGCCGGCATCCGATCGGATTCGTCACTTCCGCGAATTCACCCTGCCGCTGCCGGACTCGGAGGTCGTCAACCAGGCCTCGCGCTGCATGGATTGCGGCATTCCGTTCTGCCACGGCCCCAATGGCTGCCCGATCCACAACCAGATCCCGGACTGGAACGACCTCGTCTATAACGGGAACTGGGAGGAGGCCACGCGCAACCTCCACTCCACCAATAATTTCCCGGAGTTCACCGGCCGCGTCTGCCCCGCGCCCTGCGAGGAAGCGTGCACCCTGAACCTTGAGGACATGCCGGTCACCATCAAGACCGTGGAGCAGTCGATCGCCGACAAGGCGTGGAAGATGGGCTGGATCAAGCCCGAGCCGGCCGCCCACAAGACCGGCAGGAAGGTCGCTGTCATCGGCTCCGGCCCGGCGGGCCTTGCCGCCGCCCAGCAGCTCGCCCGCGCCGGCCATGACGTGCATGTCTATGAGCGCGAGCCAAAGGCCGGTGGCCTGCTGCGCTACGGCATTCCCGACTTCAAGATGGAAAAGCACTATATCGACCGCCGCGTCGCCCAGATGGAGGGCGAAGGCGTGGTCTTCCATTACGGCGTCAATGTCGGCGTCACCAAGCCGGTCGATGAATTGCTGGCAGCCTATGACGCCGTGCTGATGTGCGGCGGCTCGGAATCCCCGCGCGACCCCAAGCTGCCGGGCCAGGAACTCGACGGCGTGCATTACGCCATGCCCTATCTGGTTCAGCAGAACCGCCGCCTCGGCCGCGAGGATGTCGGCCAGGAGCAGCCTATCCTCGCCAGCGGCAAGCATGTGGTGGTGATCGGCGGCGGCGACACCGCGTCCGACTGCGTGGGCACCGCCTTCCGCCAGGGCGCACTCTCGGTGCATCAGCTCGACATCCGCCCGGTGCCGCCGATCAAGGAAGACAAGCTGGCGGTATGGCCCTATTGGCCGACCAAGTTCCGCACCTCCTCCTCGCAGGCCGAGGGCGCCGAGCGCGAATTCGCCGCCGCCACGCTCGGCATCGAGGGCAAGAAGGGCCGCGTGGTCGGCGTGAAGTGCGCCCGCGTTGACGCCAAGCGCCAGCCCATCGCCGGCACTGAATTCATGCTGAAGGCCGATCTCGTCTTCATCGCGCTCGGCTTCGTCCACCCGGTGCATCAGGGCATGCTGGAACAGTCTGGCATCGTGCTGGACAAGCGCGGCAACGCGCAGGCGCCCGATACCGACTACGCGACCTCGGTGCCGAAGCTGTTCGCCGCCGGCGACATGCGGCGCGGCCAGTCGCTGGTGGTCTGGGCGATCCGCGAGGGCCGGCAGGCCGCGCAGTCGATCGACACCTTCCTGATGGGCTCGTCAGTCCTGCCGCGCTGAGGCCCGCGCCGGAACGCACCGGCACCAAACCTGTCGAAAACCGGGTCGGCGCCCTGCCGGCCCGGTTTTTTCATGTCGCGAGAGATGGGGCGCTGTCGCGCGCTATAGCTTGCGAGCGAACGGACATTCCCCGGACATGCACCGCCACGGCCCGAGCCGCCGCGGCACGATGAGGGAGATCTGGATGAGACAGCCGTAGCCGCTCAGGGCGTGCGGGTGCCCGCACCCGCCGGGAGCAGGGGCGCCGCGGGCATCGGCGCCACAAGGAATGGCTCGGCGGGCGGGCCGCTAGAGGCTGGCGCGGAGCTGGCTGCGGGAACCGATACCGACGCTGGCGTCGGCGCGGGCGTGCCGCCTTCCGAGGCGCTCGCGGGTTCCGGGGTGAGGCTGGTGGGCTGACCGGCCGGCCAGCGGAAATCGTCGACCCGGCCCAGCACGGCCGGCAGCGGCTCGCCGCTGGTCAGAACCTTCGCCGGATCGGGCGCCGTATCTTCCGGCGGCACCAACTGGGCGGGCTCGGGCATGACGGCCGACGGCACAGCTCCGCCGGCGAGCGTGCGGGCACCCGCCGCCGCGCCGCCCGAGAGCACCACGATCGAGGGCCGCTCCGGCGTGGTGACGCCCGGCAGCGCCACCGGGTTTTCGCGATTGAGCAGCTCGTCGAGCTGCTTGTCGACGAAGAAGGCCAGCTTCTTGCCGCCCGCGCGGGTGAAGCCGATGCCGTCCGGCGCTCGCAGTCGGCGGCGCTGGCCGTCGACATCGGGGCCAGACATCATGAACTTGCCGTTCTCGTCGACAAATCCGTCCCACACCTCGACGAACACGAAGCCCGCCCGCTCCACGCGCTCCTTGAGCAGCATATTGAACTGCGCATGGCGCTCGGCGGCGGCCGCATCGTCCACCGGCGGCAGGCCGACGATCACCGCCGGGCGGCCGCGCAGCTTCACCCCGAGCAGGAAATCGTCGATGCGCCGGCCATAGATCTCGCGCCAGCGCTCGTCGAAGAGTTCGGCACGCCCGCCGGGATCGTCGATCGGCGCGAGGTCGTTGGCCCCGGCGAGCAGCACCACGACCTTGGCGTCCTGGCTCTGGGTGAGGTCGCTGCCGGCACGGACCCAATCGAATTTGCTGCCGGGCGCGAGCCCCGAGCCGGGCTCGCTGCGGCCAACCACCGCGACGCTTTTGCGGGCGCTGGCAAAAATATCGGCGAGGCCCTGGGCCAAAGCGGAGGCGTTCTCATCGCCGAGCACCAGGACGATGCTCTCGACGGACTGCTCAGCGGCGTCGCGCGCGGCAGCGGCGGTGTCGTAGACCGTGCCCCGCACCTCGCTCGGCACGGCGATCACCGGCGGACGCGCCACCTGCGCCGGCTCGCTTGGCGCACGCTGGGGTGAGCCCGCGCGGCGAGGGGCTGGGTCCGGGTTGAACAGATCGAGCAGCGGCTGGAACGGCGTCCAGCTCCGCTTCGGCTCCGGCTGGCGCGGCTGCGCCTGCTGTCGAACCGCCTGCTGGCGCTGTGGGCGGACCTGCTGCTGTTGCTGACGCGCCTGTGGCTGGCGCTGGATGCGCGACGGCTGCGCGTTGCGCGCCCCCGACTGGCCGACATCGACCGGGGGGCGGAACCAATCGTTCTGGGCCTGGGCCGGAGCGGCAAGCGTCAGGCCCGCCACAAGCACGAGGCCGAGCAGGGCGGAAAGCCGTGTCCGTCCCCTTGCCAGCCCGATGCCGGATCGCGAGCCACCGCGTCGTGCCACGTCTCAATGCCTCTGTGCCGCGAGCGCCGGATGCGTTTGCGCCGCGACCTAGCGGTGAACCAATATCGCGGCTGTTTCAAGACCCAAGCCGGTGAAGTCTGGCGCGCCGTCAGTTGCGCAGGCTCTCCAGCACCTCGCCGGTCGCCATCCCATCGGGCAACATGCCGACGCTTACCTGGTATTCGCGCACCGCGACCCGCGTCTTCTGGCCCAGCGCGCCATCGGCCGGGCCGGGGTCGTAGCCGCGCGCGGACAGCCGCTGCTGGAGCTCCGAGCGCTCGGCGCGCGGGAGCGCCCGCATATCCTCGGGCCAGGGCTGGACGAAGGGATCGCCGCCGCGAATCCGGTCGGCGAGATGGCCGATGGCAAGCGCATAGGCGTCCGCCGGATTGTAGGAGAGGATCGCCTTGAAATTGCCGGTCATCAGGAAGGCCGGGCCCTTGGCGCCGGCGGGAAGCAGCAGATAGGCGGTCTCGTCGCCGCGCGGCATAGCGCGGCCTTCCGGCCGGCGCACGCCCAGCGCCGCCCATTCTGCCATGGTCTTCTGCGCGTGCTTGTCGGCGAGCAGATAGTTGAACCCGCGAGGCAGCACCACCTCATAGCCCCAGCTCCGCCCGGCAACCCAGCCGCCGCGCTTCAGCTTGTTGGCGGTGGAGCCCATGGCGTCAGCCACGCTGTCCACCACGTTGCGATGCCCATCGCCGTCGAAATCCACCGCGTCGCGCTGGAAGGCGGTGGGCATGAACTGGGTGAGGCCGAACGCACCGGCCCAGGAGCCCTTGAGGTGGCTCTCGGGAATATCGCCCTTGTCGAGAATGCGCAGCGCGGCGACGAACTCGTCACGGAAATAGGCCTGACGCCGGCCGACGCAGGCCAGCGTACCGGTCGCCCGCAGCACCTGATAGGAGCCACGCGCGCTGCCGTAATTGGTCTCGATGCCCCAGATCGCGGCGACGACATATTTGTCGACGCCATAGGTGCGCTCCACCGCGTCGAACACGGCGGCATTCTGCGCCATGGCCTGACGGCCCTTCTGGATGCGGGTCTCGGAGACCAGCATGTTCACATAGTCGCCGGCGGTGCGGGAGAATTCCGGCTGCGTCTGCAGCTTCTCCATGATGGTCATGTCGGGCGTCAGCCCGGCGGTGTAGCGCCGGAACCCGGCGGCCGAGACCCCAGCCGCGCGCGCCTTGGGCTCCAGCCCGGCGATGCAGCGGCTGAAATTGGCCTCGGCGCGGGCGAGCGCCGCAGGATGCATGTCCGGATGGCTGGAGCCGGTGGCCGGACGCTGGGTGGGTGCCGGGGCGTAGGCGGCGGCACGGGCGGGCGTCGCCGGGCGCGGAGCGGCGGAGGGCGTCGCCAGCGCACCGGTGATGTCGTCGGACGACGCGCAGCCGCCCAGGCACAGGCCGGCCAGCGCGGCGACCGCGAAACCGCCGGAGAAACGGCGGAAAGAACCCGTCCGATTACTCATGATACAAACCCTAACTCGGACCTTTGGCCGGATTAGGGGCACGACATGGTTGCGAGGAGCTTAACGCTGGGTCAGATTCCGGGAAATCGGTATCGGCGTGGGGCACCGCCAACAGGTTTGTCATCTTTGTGAGGGAGACGTTAAGCTGCACGGCGTTAGCAGTCTTCCGTTCCGCAGCTCATTGACCTCCAAGGTGGCGACGTTTTCCAATGGCGAGTCAGATCCGCAAAGCTATTCTTCCGGTAGCCGGCCTCGGCACACGTTTTCTTCCCGCGACAAAAGCCGTTCCCAAAGAAATGCTGACGGTGGTCGACCGCCCCGTCGTGCAGCATGTGGTCGATGAGGCGCGCGCCGCCGGCATCGAGCACATCGTCTTCGTCACCGGCCGCAACAAGGGCGTGATCGAGGACCATTTCGACCGCCAATACGAGCTGGAAGCGACGCTTGCCGAGCGCGGCAAGTACCAGCTCCTCGATACGCTGCGCGCCGAGACCATGGGTCCGGGCAAGACCAGCTTCACCCGCCAGCAGCTTCCGCTCGGCCTCGGCCACGCCGTGTGGTGCGCCCGCGACATCATCGGCAACGAGCCGTTCGCCCTGCTGCTGCCGGACATGCTGCACAAGCCGCGTGGCGGCAAGGGCTGCCTCGCCCAGATGGTCGACGCCTATGGCAAGACCGGCGGCGGCAACCATATCGCGGTCTATGAAGTACCGATGGACCAGACCGACCAGTACGGCATCGTCGGCCTCGGCGACACGGTGGCGGACGGCGTGCACAAGATCGGCAAGATGGTCGAGAAGCCGAAGAAGGAGGTCGCCCCCTCCAACCTCGCCATTTCCGGCCGTTACATCCTCCAGCCGGAAATCTTCGACCTGCTGGAAAGCCAGGAACGCGGCGCCGGCAACGAAATCCAGCTCACCGATTCCATGCTGAAGCTGGCGCAGAAGCAGGACTTCTACAGCGTCACCTTCGACGGCTCGATCTATGACTGCGGCTCGAAGCTCGGCTTCCTGATGGCCAATGTCGCCTACGCGCTCTCGCGCCCCGACATCGCCGACACCTTCCGCCCGGAGCTCGACGCGCTGCTGGCGAAGGGATGAGCCTCACGCGGTAAACTCCCTCTCGTCATCGGGAGAGAAAGCCGCCCCGCTCCTAGCAAAAAAAAGGGCGCCGTTCATCACGGCGCCCTTCTTCATTCAGGCTGGAGTCAGGTCGTTTAAGGCCTCGCTCACGCGGCCTTGCCCGCGTCTTCTTCGACCGCGCCGGGGCGGGTGTCGAACAGGAGTTCGCCCGCTCCGCGCTCGACGCGCACCACATCGCCGTCCTTCACCGTGCCGGCGAGGATGCGGCCGGCCAGCGGGTCCTGCAGCAACTTCTGCATCACCCGCTTGAGCGGACGCGCGCCATAGGCCGGATCGTAGCCCTTCTCGGCGAGGAAATCGCGCGCCTCCGGGGTCAGCTCCAGAACGATCTTGCGATCCTCCAGCAGCTTCATCAGCCGCTTGGCCTGGATATCGACGATGGCGCCCATCTGCGACTTCTGCAGGCGGTGGAACAGCACGATCTCGTCGATGCGGTTGAGGAATTCGGGACGGAAATGCGCACGCACCACCGTCATGACCTCTTCGCGCACCGCGTCGGTATCCTGGCCTTCCGGCTGGTTCACCAGATACTCCGAACCGAGGTTCGAGGTCATGATGATCAGGGTGTTGCGGAAGTCGACCGTGCGGCCCTGCCCGTCGGTCAGGCGCCCGTCGTCGAGGACCTGCAACAGGACGTTGAACACGTCCGGGTGCGCCTTTTCCACCTCGTCGAACAGCACGACCTGATAGGGCCGGCGCCGCACGGCTTCGGTGAGCGAGCCGCCCTCCTCATAGCCAACATAGCCGGGAGGCGCGCCGATCAGCCGGGCCACGGAGTGCTTCTCCATGTATTCCGACATGTCGAGACGCACGAGAGCCGTGTCGTCGTCGAACAGGAACGAGGCCAGCGCCTTGGTCAGTTCGGTCTTGCCGACGCCGGTCGGGCCGAGGAACATGAAGGAGCCGATCGGCCGGTTGGGGTCCTGAAGGCCCGCTCGGGCGCGCCGGACCGCGGTCGAGACCGCTTCCACCGCTTCCTTCTGGCCGATGACGCGCGTGGAGAGGACGTCCTCCATGCGCAGCAGCTTCTCCTTCTCGCCTTCCAGCATCTTGTCGACCGGCACGCCGGTCCAGCGCGAGACAACGCCGGCAATGTGGTCGGGCGTCACCGCCTCCTCCACCATCGCGCCGGCCTTTACCTCGGCAGCGGTGTCCTGCGCCTCGATGGCGGCGAGCTTCTTCTCAAGCGCCGGAATGGTGCCGTAGGCCAGCTCGCCCGCCTTCTGATACTCGCCGGAACGCTGGGCGATGGCGAGGTCGGCGCGCGCTTTCTCCAGGTCGCTCTTGAGCTTCTGGGCGTCGCCGAGCTTCTCCTTCTCCGCCTTCCAGCGCGAGGTCAGGGCGTTGGACTGCTCCTCAAGCTCGGCCAGTTCCTTCTCCAGCTTCTTCAGCCGGTCCTTGGAGCCGGTGTCGTTCTCCTTCTTGAGCGCCTCCTGCTCGATGCGCAGGCGCACGATCTCGCGGTCGATGGAATCCAGCTCTTCCGGCTTGGAATCCACCTGCATGCGCAGCCGGGAGGCGGCTTCATCCACCAGGTCGATGGCCTTGTCGGGCAGGAAGCGGTCGGTGATGTAGCGGTTGGAGAGCGTCGCCGCCGCCACTAGCGCCGAGTCGGTGATGCGCACGCCGTGGTGAAGCTCGTACTTCTCCTTGATGCCGCGCAGGATGGACACCGTGTCCTCCACTGTCGGCTCATTGACGAAGACGGGCTGGAAGCGGCGGGCGAGCGCGGCGTCCTTCTCGACATGCTTGCGGTACTCATCGAGCGTGGTGGCGCCGACGCAGTGCAGCTCGCCGCGCGCCAACGCGGGCTTGAGCAGGTTGGACGCATCCATCGCGCCGTCAGTCTTGCCGGCGCCGACCAGGGTATGCATCTCGTCGATGAACAGGATGATGCCGCCCTCGGACGCCTCGACCTCGGAGAGCACGCTCTTGAGCCGCTCCTCGAACTCGCCGCGATACTTCGCGCCGGCGATCAGAGAGCCCATGTCGAGCGCGAGCAGGCTCTTGTCCTTGAGGCTCTCGGGGACGTCGCCGTCGACGATGCGCAGGGCGAGCCCCTCGACGATCGCGGTCTTGCCGACGCCCGGCTCGCCGATCAGCACCGGGTTGTTCTTGGTGCGGCGCGACAGAACCTGGATGGTGCGGCGGATTTCCTCGTCGCGACCGATCACCGGGTCGAGCTTGCCCTCACGCGCCGCTGCGGTCAGGTCGCGGGCGTATTTCTTGAGCGCGTCATAGGCGTTTTCGGCGGTCGCACTGTCGGCGGTGCGCCCCTTGCGCAGGGCCTCGATGGCGGCGTTGATCTTCTGCGGGGTCGCGCCGTTCTTGTTCAGAATCTTGCCGGCCTCGCTGTCCTTCTCCAGCGCCAGGGCGAGCAGCAGGCGCTCGACGGTCACATAGCCGTCGCCGGCCTTCTTCGCCGCCTGCTCGGCCGCGTCGAACACGCGCGCCGTCGCGGGCGCGAGATAGACCTGGCCCGCGCCCGAGCCCGCCACCTTGGGCAGCTTCTTCAGCGCGGCTTCGGTCTCGGAGAGCACGAGGCGCGCATCGCCCCCCGCGCGCTGGATCAATCCGGCGCACAGCCCTTCAGGATCGTCGAGCAGGACTTTGAGCAGGTGCTCGGGGGTGAACTGCTGGTGCCCCTCGCGCAGCGCAAGCGACTGTGCCGACTGCACGAAACCGCGCGCGCGTTCGGTGTAGATCTCGAAATTCATGTCAAACCCTCCAGGCCCCCCATCCGCCCTCTTCGAGGCGCGAACGGTCATGCGGGACAACGGCGCCCGTATCCCGGCCACCGTGGCGGACCCCGTTACGGCGATCCGCTGAACCCCATGTAGTGTTGCGCGTCGGCAACGGAAGGGCCTTGCGGCCGATCAAGCCGCGATTTTTCCGGTGGCGATCCCGCCAGCCGGATCGCCCTCCCGCGCGCCAGCGGGCCCGCCGCCCGGCGCGCCTCCGATGAGATAGGTGGCAGCCGCCACCAGCGCAGCTCCGCCGAGCACCAGGAACGCGGCGGCATAGCCAGCATATTGAGCGACGAAGCCCGCCAGCGTCGTCGACAGCGCGGCGCCGATTCCCTGCGCGGTCATCACCAGCCCCAACCCGACATTGAACCGCCCCGTTCCCTGAAGAAGGCGCGCGACGATGCCGGGCGTAGCGACCCCCAGCAGGCCAGCGCCGACGCCGTCGAGAATCTGCACCGGATAAAGCCCGAGCCCGATATTCCATTCCGTCGCCGCCGCCGCAATCAGGCCGCGCAGCGGCAGCGCCGCGAGCGCGATGATGAGCACCAACCGGTACCCCTGGGTCTGGGCGAGGCGCGCGGCCAGCAGCGCCATCGGGATCATGGTCGCCTGCGCCACCACCACGGTGAGCGCGGTGAGGGCGGAAGGATCGCCCGCGCCGCGCGCGACCATGCCCTGTCCGAACAGCGGCAGCATCGCGCCATTGCCGAGGTGGAACAGGGCGAGCGTGACGGCCAGCACCAGCAGCCGGCGATCCGCGAGCAGCCGCCGCCAGCCTTCCGCCTGGCCGCCATCGCCAACCGGCGCGGGCGCCAAACCGCGCGCGGCCTCATGATCGATATCGCCCGGCCGGATCGCCAGAACCGAGAGAACCGAGCCCACCGCCATCGCCGCCATCAGCGCGAACACGGCGGGAAGGCCGAGCCACCAGCCAAGCACGCCGGCCAGCACCGCCGCGAGAATGTTGCCGGCATGGTTGAACGCCTCGTTGCGGCCGAGCTGCCGGTCGAAGCCCGCCGGCCCCACCAGCCCCAGCGTGATGCCGGCCACGGCGGGGCCGAGCGCGGCGGCGGCGATGCCGTTCACACCCTGCGCCAGCGCGACAACGCTGAAGCTCGGCGCCAGCAGAATGGCCATCGAGGCGGCAATCACCACCGCCGAGCCGACCACCACGATCGCCCGCTTGGCGCGGCTCGAATCCACCAGCGCGCCCATCGGCACGGTCGCGACCATCCCAGCGAGGCCGCCCAGCGTCATCACCAGCCCGATCTCGCCAGGACTCCATTGCTTCTGCTGCAGGAAGACCCCGAGGAAGGGCCCGAGCCCGTCACGCACATCCGACAGAAACAGGTTGAGCGAGGCGAGCGCGACGAGGGAGGAGACGGCAGCCATGGACGGCACCCCGGTTGAGACTGCCAAACAAGCTCCAAGAGCGATCGCAGTTCCCCGATTACCTTCGGGCAACTACCTGATTTTTGCTGTCGGCTACGCCGCCTTCCCGGCCAGCATCATGTAGTTGACCGAGACATCCGAGGAGCGTCGCCATTCGTCGGCGAGCGGGTTGAACACCACGCCCTCGCGCTCCAGCACCGTGAGCCCGGAGGCCTCCAGTGCCTCGGCCAGTTCGTCCGGCGTGACGAAGCGGTTCCAGTCGTGGGTGCCGCGCGGCAGCCAGCCCAGTACATATTCCGCCCCGACGATGGCCAGCGCGAAGGAGCGCTTGGTGCGGTTCAGCGTCGCCGCCGCCATCAGCCCGCCCGGCTTCACCATTTCCGCCGCGCGAGAGAGGAACAGCCCGATATCGGCGACGTGCTCTACCACCTCCATCGCCAGCACCACGTCGAAGCGCTCGCCGGAATCGGCCAGCGCCTCAGCGGTGGTGGCGCGGTAGTCGACCTCGACCCCGCTCTCGCGAGCGTGGAGGCCCGCGATGGCGATGTTGCGCTCGGCCGGATCGATGGCGACCACGCTGGCACCCATCCGTGCCAGCGGCTCGGCGATCAGCCCGCCGCCGCAACCAATGTCGAGCAGGCGCAGCCCGGCGAGCGGGCGAAGGCTACGCGGATCGCGCCCGAAATGCGCCACCAGCTTCTCGCGCAGCCAGGCGAGTCGGACCGGATTGAACTTGTGCAGCACCCGCATCTTGCCGCGCGGGTTCCACCATTCGGCGGCCAGCGCGGCGAAGCGCTCGACCTCGCGCGGATCGACGGTGGAGGCGGCGGCATCGGTCATCGGGCGTTCCTTCCGGCGTTCCCGCGAAGAATTCCAAAGAACTTCAAGCGCACGCGACGTGCAACAGGTCCCGTTGCGGTGTCGGCGCGACGCCGATATGTATACGCGCCTTTTCGATCGGGGGACCCCTCTTGCCCCCGGTCCCGACAAAAGAACAAGCGATACGGTTTTCAATCCCATGGCACGTCTGGTGATGAAGTTCGGCGGCACGTCCGTCGCGAACGTGGAGCGCATTCGCAACGTCGCGCGGCACGTCAAACGCGAGGTCGAGGCCGGCCATCAGGTCGCGGTCGTGGTGTCGGCGATGTCCGGCAAGACCAACGAACTGGTCGCCTGGTGCCGCGAGACCGCCGTGCTGCACGACGCGCGCGAATATGACGCGATCGTCGCTTCCGGCGAGCAGGTCACCTCCGGCCTGCTGGCGATCGCGCTGCAGGACATGGGCATTCCCGCCCGCTCCTGGCAGGGCTGGCAGCTCCCGATCTCGACCGACGACGCGCACGGCGCCGCCCGCATCCTCGACGTGAACGGCGACGAGATCGTCAAGCGCTTTGAGGAAGGCGAGGTCGCGGTGATCGCTGGTTTCCAGGGCATGCACCTGCCGAGCGGGCGCATCACCACGCTGGGGCGTGGCGGCTCGGATACGAGCGCGGTCGCGGTCGCCGCCGGCATCAAGGCCGACCGTTGCGACATCTACACCGACGTCGATGGCGTCTACACCACCGATCCGCGCATCGTTCCCAAGGCGAAGCGCATGGACAAGATCGCCTTCGAGGAAATGCTGGAAATGGCGTCGCTCGGCGCCAAGGTGCTTCAGGTGCGCTCGGTGGAGCTTGCCATGGTGCACAAGGTGCGCACCTTCGTGCGTTCCAGCTTCACCGACCCCTATGCACCGGAACTTATGACCGCCGGCGACCCGCCGGGCACCCTGATTTGCGACGAGGAGGAAATCGTGGAGAGTGAAGTCGTCACCGGCATCGCCTTCGCGCGCGACGAGGCACAGGTGAGCATCCGTCGCGTGCCGGACAAGCCGGGCATCGCCGCCCGCGTGTTCGTGCCGCTGGCGGAAGCCAACATCAATGTCGACATGATCGTGCAGAATATTTCGGCGGAAGGCTTCACCGATATCACCTTCACCGTACCCACCACTGATTTCGAGCGGGCCAAGGTCGCGCTCGCGGCGGTGCACGACGACATCGGCTATGAGAACATCGAAGGCGCCACCGACGTCGTGAAAATCTCGGTCATCGGCATCGGCATGCGCTCGCATGCCGGCGTCGCGGCCAAGGCGTTCCAGGCGCTTTCCGAGCGCGGCATCAACATCCGCGCCATCTCGACCTCCGAGATCAAGATCTCGGTGCTGATCGATGCGGCCTACACCGAACTTGCCGTGCGAACGCTGCATTCGGTATACGGGCTGGACGCCGCCTGACGGTGGAATCGGCGGCGCGGCCTTCGGGACCGCGCCTGTCACGGAACGAGAGAACCGGGATGCGCCCCGGAATTTGAGGACGGCCGATGAGAGGCGCGCTCGGCGGTCCCCGCGTGCTGCTGAGACGGCTCCGCGAAGTTATGGCGGAGCCGGTCAGCGCGCAGGACCGCCTCGACAAGATCGTGGTGCTGATCGCGGCCAACATGGTGGCCGAGGTGTGCTCGGTCTATGTCCTGCGCGTCGACGGCACGCTGGAGCTCTACGCCACCGAAGGTCTGAACCGCACCGCCGTCCATCTGACAGTGATGCGCATCGACGAAGGCCTCGTCGGCACGGTCGCCCGCGAGGCGGAACCGATCAGCCTGTCCAACGCCCAGGCGCACCCCGCCTTCTCCTATCGGCCTGAGACGGGCGAGGAAATCTACCACTCCTTCCTCGGCGTGCCGATCCTGCGCGCGGGCAACACGCTCGGCGTGCTGGTGGTGCAGAATCGCGCGCACCGGTCCTACACGGAAGAGGAAATCGAGGCGCTCCAGACCACGGCAATGGTGCTGGCGGAAATCATCGCCTCCGGCGAGCTCACCGCGCTCGCCCCGCCTGGCGCCGAGCCCGCCGCCCGCCGCCCGCTGCACCTCAAGGGCCTCGCCCTCTCGGAAGGCATCGGCCTTGGTCATGTCGTGCTGCACGAGCCGCGCATCGAGGTCACCAAGGTCATCGCCGACGACGTCCCCGGCGAACTGGGCCGGCTGGACGGCGCGGTAGAGACGCTGCGCACCTCGATCGACATCATGCTGGAGGACGAGGGCGTCGCCCGCGTCGGCGAGCACCGCGACATTCTCGAAACCTACCGCATGTTCGCCCATGACCGCGGCTGGATCACCCGCATGCGCGAGGCGATCATGACCGGGCTGACGGCGGAAGGCGCGGTGGAACGCGTCCAGTCCGACACCCGCGCGCGCATGCTGCGCATGACCGACCCGTATCTGCGCGAGCGGATGCACGATCTCGATGATCTGGCCAACCGCCTGCTGCGCCAGCTCACCGGCCGCGCGGGCGGGCCCGAGCAGGTGAAGCTGCCGGACAACGCCATCATCATCGCCCGCAACATGAGCCCGGCCGCGCTGCTGGACTATGACCGCACCCGCATTCGTGGCCTGGTGCTGGAGGAAGGCGCGGCGACCAGCCACCTCACCATCGTCGCCCGCGCGCTGAACATCGCCGCGGTCGGCCATGTCGAGAACATCGTGGGACTGGTCGATCCCGGCGATTCGATCATCGTCGACGGCGTGTCGGGGGAGGCGCATGTCCGCCCGCCCGCCGACGTCGAGCAAGCCTATGTCGAGAAGGTGCGGTTCCGTGCCAAGCGGCTGGAGCAGTACGCGGCGCTGCGCGACCGGCCGACTGTCACCCGAGACGGCGTGACCATCGACCTCAATCTCAATGCCGGCCTCCTCGTCGACCTGCCGCATATCGCGGAAACCGGCGCCTCCGGCATCGGGCTGTTCCGCACCGAACTGCAGTTCATGATCGCCTCGGCCTTCCCGCGCACCAATGAGCAGCTCAAGCTCTACCGCTCGGTGCTGGACGCGGCCGGCGAGCGGCCCGTGGTGTTCCGCACTCTCGATATCGGCGGCGACAAGGTGCTGCCCTATATGCGCGCCATCGAGGAGGAGAACCCGGCGCTGGGCTGGCGCGCCATCCGCCTCGGGCTGGACCGGCCGGGCCTTTTGCGCAGCCAGATCCGGGCCCTGCTCAAGGCCGCCATCGGCCGCGAGTTGCGGCTGATCTTCCCCATGGTCTCGGCGGTGGAGGAATTCGACCGCGCCCGCCACATCGTCGAGCGCGAGCTCACCCATCTGCGCCGCCACGGCCACGGCCTGCCCGAGCGTGTGCTGGTCGGCGTGATGCTGGAAGTGCCGGCGCTGCTGTTCCAGCTCGACGAATTGTTCGAGCGCGTCGACTTCGCCTCGGTCGGCTCCAACGACCTCGTGCAATTCCTGTTCGCGGCGGATCGCGGCAATGCCCGCGTAGCTGACCGCTTCGACCCGCTGTCGCCGGCAGCGCTGCGCGCGCTGAAAGCCATCGCCGACAAGGCCAATGCCACCGGCAAGCCGGTCACGCTCTGCGGTGAGTTGGCCTCCCGCCCGCTGGAAGCGCTGGCGCTGGCCGCCATCGGCTATCGCAAATTGTCGCTGTCGCCGGCCTCGTTCGGACCTGTGAAGGCGATGTTCCTCGACCTCGACCTGTCCGCCGTCACCGCGCTGGTGGACCGGCTGCTGTCCGGCTCCAGCGAGCTCGCCACCATCCGTCCGCAGCTCAAGGCTTTCGCGGAAAAGAACGGCCTGCCGCTGTGACCTCCCCTCTGCCCGATGCCCGGCTCGACCAGTTGCTCGCCCGCCATGCCGAAATCGAGCATGCGCTCTCCGCGAGCCCCGATGCCGATACCTATGTCCGGCTGTCGCGCGAATTCTCCGACCTCTCGCCGCTGATCGCCAGCGTCAAGGCACTGCGTAGTGCCGAGCGTGAGCTGGTGGATGCCCGCGCACTGGCCGATGAGCCCGGCGGCGACCGCGACATGGCCGCCATGGCCGAGGAAGAGGCGGCGGAGCTTGAGGAAAAGGTCGAGACGCTGACCCGCGAGGTCCGGCTCGCTTTGCTGCCCAAGGACGCGATGGACGAGCGCGGCGTCATCCTCGAAGTGCGCGCCGGCACCGGCGGCGACGAGGCGGCGCTGTTCGCCGGCGACCTGTTCCGCATGTATGAGCGCTTCGCCGGGCTGAACGGCTGGACCGTCGAGGTGCTGTCGCTCAGCGAGGGCGCGGCCGGCGGCTACAAGGAAATCGTCGCGGCCCTGCACGGGCGCGGCGCCTATGCCCGGCTGAAGTTCGAATCGGGCGTGCACCGCGTGCAGCGCGTGCCGGACACCGAAGCCTCCGGGCGCATCCATACCTCCGCCGCCACCGTCGCCGTGCTGCCCGAGGTCGAGGAGGTCGATATCGCCATTGACGAAGGCGACCTGCGCATCGACGTGTTCCGCGCTTCCGGCGCCGGTGGCCAGCACGTCAACAAGACCGAGAGCGCGGTGCGCATCACCCATATCCCCACCGGCACGGTGGTGGCGGTGCAGGACGAGCGCTCGCAGCACAAGAACAAGGCGCGCGCCATGGCGATGCTGCGCGCGCGCATCTATGAGGCCGAGCGCGAGAAGCGCGATTCGGCCCGCGCCAGCGAGCGCAAGGTGCAGGTCGGCTCCGGCGACCGCTCCGAGCGCATCCGCACCTATAATTTCCCGCAGGGCCGTGTGACCGATCACCGCATCGGCCTCACGCTTCACAAGCTGCCGGAAATCCTCGCCGGCGACGGGCTGGGGGAACTGGTCGACGCGCTCACCACCGAATATCAGGCCGCGCTGCTGGCGGAAGCCGAGACCGGCGGCTGGGGTCCGGGCGGATGACCTCGCCCGGCGCGGCACCGGCGACCACCCGCGCTGCGCTGCTGGCCGCCATGACGCGCGACTTCGAGCGGAGCGGCCTCGAAGAGCCCGGCCGCGAGGCGCGGCTGCTGCTGAAAGCCGCCCTGAGCCTCACCGACCTCGACCTGATCGCCCGCGCCGACCATCCAGTTCTCGCCGAGGACGCCGACCGCCTCGCCGGCCTCGCCGAACGCCGGGCTTCGGGCGAGCCGCTAGCCCGGCTCACCGGCCGCCGCGAATTCTGGAGCCTCGACTTCGCGCTCTCGCCCGACACGCTGGTGCCGCGCCCGGACACCGAGACGCTGGTGGACGCCGCGCTCGAAGCGTTTCCGCGCAGGGACACTCCCTTGCGGGTGCTGGATCTGGGCACCGGAAGCGGCGCGATCCTGGCTGCCATCCTGTCCGAGCGCCCGAACGCCTTCGGGCTCGGCATCGACCTCTCGGAGGGCGCGGCGCGGCAGGCGCGGGACAATCTGGTGCGTCTCGGCTTCGAAGCCCGCGCCTGCGTGATGGTCGGCGAATGGTCGCAGGCGCTGGACTTCCCCTCTCCGGCCCACCATTTCGACCTCGTGGTCTCCAATCCGCCCTATATCGCCAGTAGCTCTATCGCCGGTCTCGATGTCGAGGTGCGCGCGCATGATCCGCTGCTCGCGCTGGACGGGGGGGAGGACGGCCTTGATGCCTACCGCGCCATCGCCCGCGCCCTTCCCGGACTGCTGGCGCCGGGGGGTGTCGCTGTCCTTGAACTCGGGATCGGACAGGAGGCGGATGTCGCGCACCTGCTGGCTGCTCAGGGTCTTCCGGCCGACGGCCCGGCCCGTCGCGACCTTGCAGGCGTAGCGCGCGCGATCGTGACCGAACCTGTTTCATCTTGAGCGCAGGATACAAAAAAGGGCTTGGAACACCGTTGCGAACCGACTAGTGTCCTTCACAGGAATCGACCTGCTTCATCACTTGCCACATGAACGCTTGATCTCGGGAGCTTGGGCTGAGCTTCCCTGGTCGCCATGGGCGGGAGCGCTCCGGGAGGCGCGGCGATGAATATGCGGGAACGAGAGCTTCACGGGTTTGTCGTGTGCGGCTTTGAAGTTGCACGATGAAACATGGGGTTGGCCGGCGCACGGCGATGTGCGCGGGCTGGAGATGCGACCAGCTTGGACGCCGCCGGAACCGGCACCGTCCGCTTCGCTGGTCGGGCAGCATCATTGCGATGCGCTCCCATGGTAGTGGTCCGATGGTCGGCAGCGATCGGCGGAACGTGCCGGGCCCGTTCAGGGCCTTCGGGCGGCGTTGCGCGCTGTGAACTGAGGACAAGATTTCCCCTGACGCGCCAATCATGACGGCTGACAGCTGAAGTGAGCGGAACGGCAATCATAGAGGGCGACTGGCTCGCCTTTCACCGGATCGACCGGGGCCCGTGCGATTTCAGCGGGTTCGGGCCGAGCGCGTATCGGCACTAGAGAAAACTCGATGCGAAATAACAACCAGCAGAAGCGTATGCGTAGCCGGAATAACAATAATAATAACCGGCGCAGCCAGAACCCGCTCACCCGGGTTTACGAATCGAACGGCCCGGATGTGAAGGTGCGCGGCACCGCGCAGACCATCGCCGAGAAATACATGCAGCTGGCGCGTGATGCGCAGGCGTCGAGCGATCCGGTGGCCGCGGAGAACTATCTCCAGCACGCCGAGCATTATTACCGCATCATCGCCGCCGCACAGGCGCAGTTTGGCGTGCAGGGCCAGCCGTTCCAGCGGCCGGACGAGGACGAAGAAGAGTTCGACTTCGAGGAAGCCGGCTCCGAAGGCCAGGGCCAGGCGCCGCAGATGCTGCGCGAGGGCAATGGTCCGCGCGAAAATAACTGGCAGCGCGAGGGCGGGCAGCGTGAGGGCGGCCAGCGCGACTTCAACCGCGATGGCAACGGCCAGCAGCGCCGCGACAATCGCGACCGGAATTTCGACCGCAACGACCGTCATCAGGAGCGCGGTTCGCGTGATGATCGTGGCCAGCGCGACGATCGCGGCCCGCGTGATGATCGCGGCCCGCGCGAGGACCGCATGGCGCGTGACGACCGTGCGCGCGACGATCGGGGGCCGCGCGAGGACCGCGCCCCCCGCGAGGAGCGCGGCGACCAGCCGCGCGAAGGGCGCTGGCAGCGCAATGAGGGGCGCACCCCCTATCGCGAGCCGCGCGAGAACCGCGAATTCCGCGAGCATCGCGACAATCGCGAGACGCGCGACAATGACTATCGCGATCCTGCGCAGCAGCCCCAGCCTGCGCTCGGGCCGCATGTCGAAGCCGAGATCGGCCTTCCCGCCTTCATCACCCAGAGCAGCGCCGTCCCCGTGGCGGCGCAGCCGGCGCCGGTGAGCGAGGTCCCGGCCGCGCTTCCTCCAGCCGCGGCGCCCGCCGAGCCGGCGCCACGTGCCGAGAAGCCGCGCCGCGCCCGCGTCGCCAAGCCCGCCACGGAAGCTGCCGCAACGGAAGCCGCGCCTCAGGAGACTGCCACGCCGGAAGCTGCCGCCGAGGATGGCGAGGCTCGCGCCGCGCCGCGCACCCGGCGTCGCCGCTATCGCCGCGCCGACGAGGAAGGTGCGCCGACCGAGCCGGCGGAAGCCGGGGAGTGATCCTTCGCACATCGCTGAAATGAAAACGGCCCGGTGGAAACCGGGCCGTTTTTCTTTATCGCTTGGGCCAGAGGCGAGAGTAGCGCCTCACAGAACGATGCGCACCTCGTCGCCTTCGCCGATCAAGCCGCCGCGCTCCACCTCGGCGAAGATGCCGCAATCGGTGTGGCCGAAATTGCGCATCAGCGTGGCGGGAATTTCAAGGTCGCGCTTGGCGGTCACCGGGTCGACATTGGTGGCCGCGCAGCGGAAGATGCGCTGGGTCACCCTCAGGCGCACCTCGGTGCCGATCTCGATGGTGTGGCCGACCAGATCGAACTCCTCCCACGGCTCCATGCCGTCGAGATAGAGGTTGGCGCGGAAGCGCAGCGGGTCGACCTCCTGACCGACGATGTCGCCGAGCGCCCGGCAGCTCGCCAGGTTGATCAGCGAGATGTAGCCCTCGGTGGTGTCGACAAAGCGGAAGCCCGAGGGCGCTTCCAGCACGCGCGGCGCACCGCGCAGTTCGTAGCGGGCGTAGCGCTGGAAGAACGCCTCGATGGCGTCGCGACCGGCTTCCGTGGTCAATTTGCCACGCACGACCTCCTCGGCATCCTGCTCGATGACCAGCTCGCCGCTGGCATCGTCGTAGCGGGCGTCGAGCGCGGCGAGGCGCTCATTGCGCATCAGCATCAGGAACTTGATCTTGGGCTGGAACGCCGGGGCCTCGGGCACGAAGCCGGACGGCCCGTTCTCGATGGCGAACAGCCGGTCGCCGGGGAAATACTGCCCGGCCGCCAGTTCCACCAGTTCCAGCCGCTCCGGCGTCAGCCCCTTCACCGGGTAGCGGTAGATCGAGGCAAGGGTGGCAAAGGTGATCGGCCCCGACAGCGCGGCCGGGATCGTGGCTTCCTCCACCACGTCCCCTTCCGGAGACGGCGGTGCAAGCACGGCCTCGTCGCCGCCAGGCTCGGCGCCGGATGCGTTGGCGGGCGCCCCGCTGTCAGACGGGTCGATGGCGGGCGGATCGTTATCGTCAATCGATTCGTTCATCGCCGAATATCCTACAGGCTTCGCGCCGCGCCGTCAGCTTGACGATGGCCCAACCGGCGCGCCACCGCGCGGCCATGCTTGTGTTTTAGGCAGGTCGCATTTTCCGCTTTTCCTGACGCTGCGAATCCGTATCAATTCATTCTGTTTCCACCGAGGAAACACGGGAGGCTGGCCATGCCGCGGCTTTTCACCGCCCTCGAAATCCCCACGGGCGTTGCCAGCGCGCTTTCCATGCTGCGCGGCGGCCTGCCGGGGGCCCGCTGGATCGACCCGGAATTCTACCACGTCACGCTCCGCTTCATCGGCGATGTCGACCACGCGGTCGCGCGCGATGCCGCCGCCGCGCTCGACGAGATCGACCGCTTCGGCTTCGACCTCACGCTCGACGGGGTGGACCAGTTCGGCAACCACAAGCCGCGCGCCATCTTCGCCGCCGTGAAGGCTTCCAGCGCGCTTAACGACCTTCAGGCCGAGCATGAGCGCGCGATGAAGCGCATCGGTCTGCCGCCCGAGGGGCGCAATTTCAAGCCGCATGTGACGCTGGCCCGGCTACGCGATGCCGCCCCGCGACAGGTCGCCGACTATCTTGCCTTGCGCGGCTATTTCCGCTCGCCGAGCTTCGAGGTCTCGCGCTTCGTGCTGTTCTCCTCGCGCGATTCCGTCGGCGGCGGACCGTACCGGGTCGAGGCGGCCTACCCGCTGCTATAGCCTGTCGTTTCGGCGCGTTTTCCTCGCTCGAAACGCTCCGGCCATTGCAGCGGCGGTCCGCAGCGCCCATCTCTTGGTCCTGCACAGGAGGGCAGCCGGAATGGCCGTGAAGACCGATCCGTCTTTCGATTCTGAAATGGCAATGGACGACGACGCGTTCGCGCACGCTGGCGAGGATGAGCGCCGGGTGCGTGCCGGTTTCTGGAGCAAGCTCAAGTCCGGCGCCGCCCGCATCCCCTTCGCCGAGGACGCCGCCTCAGCCTATTATTGCGCGCTCGATCGCGGCACGCCGGTGCGCGTGCGCATGATGCTGTTCGGCGCCCTCGCCTATTTCCTGCTGCCCGCCGACACCGTGCCGGACTTCATGCCGGTGCTCGGTTTCACCGACGATGCTGCCGTGCTCGCCACGGCGCTGAACCTGCTCGCCGGCCATATCAGCCCGACGCACCGCGCCGCCGCGCGGGCCGCGCTCAACCGGCTGCGCACGGGCGGCCGGGCCTGAGCTTAAGGGCGCCGGCCGGCTGCTTGTGGACATCTTGTCCCTCCGTTCAGCTTTCATTTACCACGGTCCCAAATTCGCCTGCCTGTACGGGCATTTGAACGGCAAAGCCGCCGCATTGGGGTTCCAAGGGTTCACAGCCGCCGACCGGGCGGATATCCCTGTACGGGCTTACAGGGAGAATCGTTCGTATCCGCATGGCGGCAGACACTGAAACACGGGAGAGATCGACGATGGCACGACGCGTTCTGCGTGCGGCATTCGCCGGCCTGGCACTGGCTTTCATCGGCGCGACCGGCGCAGGCGCCCAGGCGGCGCCCCAGGCGGTGGGACAGTTCGGCGACTGGGGGGTCTACAAGGACGGCACGGGTAATTCCCGGATCTGTTACGCGCTGTCCCAACCGAAGAGCCGCGCCCCGGCAGGGCTGACACGCGATCCCGCCTTCTTCTTCATCAGCACGCGCAATGCGGAGAACGTGAAGAACGAGGTCAGCGTCGTGATGGGCTTCCCGCTGAAGGAAGGCTCGGACGCTACCCTCACCATCGGCCCCGCCTCGTTCGACCTCTACACCCGCGGCTCCGGCGCCTGGGTGCGCAATGTCGCCGAGGAGGCCCGGCTGGTCGACGCGCTGCGCAAGGGCCGCGATCTGGTGGTCAAGGCGACCTCGGCGCGCGGCAACGTCACCACCGATACCTATTCACTGAGCGGTATTTCGGCGGCCATCGACCGCGCCGCGCAGGAATGCCGCTGAGCCGCTCCGCCTCGCTCCCGCGCGCCGGGGAATGCCCATACCCGAGGAACGCTCATGTCCGTCGAGTTACGTCTCATTCCCTGCCTCGCGGATAATTACGCGGTCCTGCTGCGCGATACCGTGACCGAGGCCACCGCCGTCGTGGACGCGCCGGAGGTGGCCCCGATCCTTGCGGCGCTGGAGCGCGAAGACTGGAAGCTCACTCACATACTGGTCACGCATCATCACACCGATCACATTGACGGCGTGCTGGCTCTCAAGGAGCGCTATGGCGCGACGGTGATCGGTCCGCGCGCCGAGCGCGACACCATTCCGGGGCTCGATTTTGCGGTGGTGGACGGCGATCCGGTGGCGGTCGGTAGTCTCGTCGGCCGGGTGCTGGAAACCCCCGGTCACACCAAGGGGCACATCGTGTTCCTGTTCGAGGGGGAGCGGCTGCTGTTCTCGGGCGACACGCTGTTCGTCATGGGCTGCGGACGCCCGTTCGAATGCGACCCGCCGGTGCTGTGGGAGTCGCTCACCAGGCTTCGCGCCCTGCCCGACGACATCTCGGTCTATTGCGGCCATGAATACACGCTCTCCAATGCCCGCTTCGCGCTGAGCATCGAGCCGGACAATGCTGCGCTGCAGGCCCGCGCCAAGGCGGTCGAGGCGTTGCGTGCGGCGGGCAAGCCGACGCTGCCCACCACGATCGGCGAGGAGAAGGCGACCAACCCGTTCCTGCACGCCGACGATCCCGAACTCGCCGCCGCGCTCGGCCTGCCGGGCGCCGAGCCCGGCGCAGTGTTCACTGAGCTGCGCGCGCTGAAGAACAGCTTCCGGGGCTGAGCCATGGAGCCGTCCCCCTCTGCCGCCGACATCATCGCCCAACTGGGATTGAAGCCTCACCCGGAAGGCGGCTATTTCCGCGAGACCTTCCGCGACGAGCACCGGCTGGACAACGGCCGCGCCGCCTCCACCGCGATCTATTTCCTGCTGCCGGCCGGCGAGCGCTCGCATTGGCATCGCGTCGACGCCGTGGAGATCTGGCACTGGCATGCCGGCGCGCCGCTGGAACTCTCCATTGCCGTCAACGATGCCGGCCCCGTGCGCCGCTTCGTGCTGGGACCGGATGTGATCGCGGGCGAGGAACCGCAGGGCGTCGTGCCGCGCGGGGCCTGGCAGGCGGCGATCAGCCTTGGCGAGTGGACGCTGGTCGGCTGTACCGTGGCGCCGGGGTTCGAGTTTGCCGGCTTCGAGCTGGCCGCGCCGGACTGGACGCCGGGCTAGCTCCCGAAACGGTCAGCGCCGCGCCAGCAGCGTCGCCACCACCGCCCCACCGACGATCAGCGCACAGGCAAGGCCGAGCGACCAGCTCGGTGCCGCGAATCCCGCCGCGACCAGCAGCAGCGTCGAGAGCACCGGGGCGGCATAGGAGGCGACGCCCAGCAGGCGGATGTCGCCGCGCTTCATGCCGATGTCCCAGGTGTAAAAGGCGATGCCCACCGGACCGATGCCGAGCGCCACGACCGCCATCCACTCGCTCGCACCTGACGGCCAGACCGACGGCTCGAACAGCACGTGGCACAGCGCGGAGAGCGCGGCGGTGGCGAGGCAGAAGCCGGCCACCACATCGGTCGGCACCTCATGGAAGCGCCGCGAGGCGACCGAATAGACCGCCCACACGACCGCGCACACCGCCGCCGCCGCATAGCCGGGGACATAAGCGGGCGAGAAGCCGAAGCCGCCGGCCTTGGCGCCCAGCAGCACCACGGTTCCCGCGAGCCCCATCAGCGCGCCGGCAATGTGGGCGGGACGCAGCCGCTCGCCGGGGAGGAAGGCGGAGAGCAGCACGATCAGCAGCGGCCACAGATAGGCAATAAGCCCGGCTTCGGCGGGCGGGGCGAGCTTGAGCGCCGAGAAGTAGAAGAAATGGTAGCCGAACAACCCGCCGACGCCGTGCAGCCACACCGGCCAGGGCTGGCGCAGCACGGACAGCCCGACGCCGCGCACCATCGCGGCGACCAGCCCGACCATGCCGCCAATGAAGAAGGTCAGCGCGGTAAGCAGGAAGGGTGGCACCGCGCCGGTGGCCGAGGTCGCGAGCGCGAGGCTCGCCCAGAGCAGGATGGCGGTGAAGCCGATCAGCGTGGCGGTGAGGCGGGACATGATGAAACGGCACCGGGAGGCGGGAGGGCTCCGCTTACCCCAATTCGCCGCCCCGCGCATCCGCAAGATCGTCCGGGCGCCACGTCCTGCACCGGCAAGCCGACACGGGCGCGGGCTCCGCGCCCGCCGCCCGTGCAGTCATCAGGCCATGTATTGCCCGCCATTAGCGGTGAGCGTCGAGCCGGTGATGAAGGCCGCCTCGTCCGCCACCAGGAACACCACGCAGCGCGCGATCTCCTCGGGCTCGCCGAGGCGGCCGGTCGGGATCAGCGGCAGCACATGCTTGTCGAGCACATCCTGCGGCATGGCGCGCACCATCTCGGTGCCGATATAGCCGGGGCAGATGGCGTTGACGGTGATGCCCTTACGGGCGTTTTCCTGCGCCAGCGCCTTGGTGAAGCCAATCTCGCCGGCCTTGGCGGCGGAATAATTGGTCTGGCCCATCTGGCCCTTTTGGCCGTTGATGGAAGAGATGGTGACGATGCGCCCGAAATTGCGGTCGCGCATGCCCTCGATCACCTGCCGGCACATGTTGAACACCGAGTTCAGGTTGGTGTTGATCACCGCGTACCATTGCTCGGGCGACATCTTGTGCAGCATGCCGTCGCGGGTGATGCCGGCATTGTTCACCAGCACGTCGACCGGGCCGAGCTTGGCGGTGACCTCGGCGACGCCGGCCTTGCAGGCATTGAAATCGGACACGTCCCACTTGAAGGTCGCGATGCCGGTTTCCTTGGTGAAGGCGGCGGCGGCTTCTTCATTGCCGGCATAATTCGCGGCGACCGTATAACCGGCATCCTTCAGCGCCCGGCACACCGCCGCGCCGATGCCGCGTGTGCCGCCCGTGACCAACGCTACACGACTCATCTCACTTCCCCTCTTGGTTTCCATCCCGGAACCGACGACGGCTTTTACGTCGTTCTTGTCGATCAGCAATGCGACGGCTTCGCATAGCTACTGCTACCTTTCGTAAGGGCAGGTTCTTGGCAGATTCGGTATGCGCCTTGCGGAGGCCCCTGGCGTTTACGCCGCCCGCAACGCGCGGTGGCGCGCGCCGGGCGCGCCACCAATGTGGGTCATTCGAGGGCGATCAGTCGCGCTCGATGCACATGGCGATGCCCATGCCGCCGCCGATACACAGCGTGGCGAGGCCCTTCTTGGCGTCGCGCTTCTGCATTTCATACAGCAGCGTGGTGAGCACGCGCGCGCCGGAGGCGCCGATCGGGTGACCGATGGCAATGGCGCCGCCATTCACGTTCACCTTCGAGGTATCCCAGCCCAGGCCCTTGTTCACCGCGCAGGCCTGCGCGGCGAAGGCCTCATTGGCCTCGATCAGGTCGAGATCGGCGGCGGACCAGCCGGCCTTTTCCAGCGCGGCCTTGGACGCGGGGATCGGACCGGTACCCATCACGGAAGGATCGACGCCCGCCTGCGCCCAGGAGACGATGCGCGCGAGCGGCTTCTTGCCGAGGCTCTCCGCCTTGGCGGCGCTCATCAGCACCACGGCGGCGGCGCCGTCATTGATGCCCGAGGCGTTGCCGGCGGTCACCGAGCCGTCCTTGGAGAAGGCGGGGCGCAGCTTGGCCATGCCCTCGACCGTCGCGCCATGGCGGGGATACTCGTCGTCCGCCACCACGATGTCGCCCTTGCGGGTCGAGATGGTGACAGGAGCGATCTCGTCCTTGAAGCGGCCGGCCTTCTGCGCGGCCTCGGCCTTGTTCTGCGAGGCGGCGGCGAAGACGTCCTGCTCCTCGCGGGTGATCTGGAATTCCTTGGCGACGTTCTCGGCGGTGGTGCCCATGTGGTAGCCGTTGAAGGCGTCCCACAGGCCGTCCTTGATCATGGAATCGACCATCTCAAGGTTGCCCATCTTGGTACCGTTGCGCAGATGCGCGACATGGGGGGCCTGGCTCATCGATTCCTGGCCACCGGCCACCACGATCTCACTGTCGCCATTGGCGATCGCCTGATAGCCGAGCGCCACCGCGCGCAGGCCGGAGCCGCACAGCATGTTCACGCCCCAGGCCGGGCTGGCAACCGGGATGCCGGCCGCGATCGAGGCCTGGCGGGCCGGGTTCTGTCCCGCGCCGGCGGTGAGGATCTGCCCCATGATCGTCTCGCTCACCTGCTCGGGCGCAACGCCCGCGCGCTCAAGCGCTGCCGTGATGGCAACCTTGCCCAGCTCATGAGCCGGCAGGGAAGAAAGAGCCCCATTGAAGGCCCCCACTGCCGTGCGCGCGGCACCGACGATGACGATTCCGTCTTTCATTTTTGACGTCCTCCGCTAGCTGCTGTCCCGGGCGACGACCGGAGCCGGGCATCTGTTCTGCTCAGGCAACAGATGTAAGGCAATCGTGGTAGGTGCAAGTGACATGTGTCAACAACACCGCGAATTTCGCGCCCGATAATCATGCGCGACGATCCATGGTATCATATTACTTACACGCGTTATAATCCTGTAGCGGCGTCCCTGGAAACGTCCTAGAGTTTTCAAGAGGAAACGATAAAGGCGGCCCGAACACATGGCAAAATCCACGGACCCCGTCACCATCAAGAAGTATGCGAACCGGCGTCTTTATAATACCGGCACGAGCACCTATGTTACGCTCGAGGATCTCGCATTGATGGTAAAGAACGGCGAAGATTTCGTCGTTTACGACGCGAAGACGTCTGACGATATCACCCACTCTGTACTGACGCAGATCATTTTCGAGCAGGAAGGCAAGGGTCAGAATCTTCTGCCCATCAATTTCCTGCGCCAGATCATCCGGTTTTATGGCGACAGCATGCAGATGCTGGTTCCGCGCTATCTCGACATGTCGATCGAGAATTTCAGCAAGGAACAGGGCAATATGCGCGAGCAGCTCACCAAGACCTTCGGCGCCGGCGGCTTCGGCGGCTTCGGGGTGATGGAAGAGCAGGTGCGTCGCAACATGGAAATCTTCGACCGCACCTTCAAGATGTTCCTGCCGAACGGGCGCGGTGAGGAAACCAGCACCGAGACGCCGGCCAAGACCGATGATTTCGACGAGCTCAAGCGGCAGGTCGCCGAGATGCAGAAGCGGCTGGACAAGCTCGGCGACAGCAGCAAGAAGGACTGAGGACGAGCCCGGCCTCGCGCGGTTTGGGACGGAGTATCGGCGCCCCTGCGGGAGCGCCGGTCGCCCTAGGCAGCGGACTCATAACGCATTGATCCAGATGCGGACGGCAGCGAGCTTGAGGGCTGCGAGGAAGTTGTCTGGGCGCCGGTCGTAGCGGCTGGCGAGGCCGCGCATCTGCTTGATCCTGTT
>NZ_JAZDRM010000042.1:0-31620 GCF_047501495.1 Ancylobacter sp. G4_0304
AAAGCGGGGCGATGATCGCCCATTCCTCGTCCGTCAATTCGTGGCGGCGCATCTCTCTCTCCCCTATCGAGAGAGGTTGAATCACGCTCCTAGCCGGCCCGCAAATTTATGGGGCCACTGCCTAGGCTATCGAAAGGATCGAGGCCCAACTCCGCGAAGCGCCGCCCACTCTTCTCCACATTTTGAAAGTCGTTGCCGACCTTGGGCCTCGTCTCGATCCCAGCTTGTACCTTGCCGTACAGATACACGGTCTTCAAGGTTGCCTCGAACGCTGTGAGGACATCCTCATGTGCGTTGCCGAGCAAGCGATACGCGAGCTCCTCCTTGCTGTCGGTAAGTGCTTCGGCCATCGATGCCTGATTCCCGACCAGCTCGGCCTCGCGCGCGAAATGCAGGCGGAGGTTCGGAGCGCCACAATCGGGACAGAAAAGGCCGATCGCGAAGACACCATAGTCGCGGCCGCAGTGATCGCAGACCAGTTCACGCATGAGATCCCGGCGTGCGAAGCGCGGCGCCGGCGGCGGCGCACCGCGGGCTAGCTTCATCGAGATGCTGATCGGGCCTTTCCGGGATGTCCGACCACCGAACGCTGACGTCAACATGCCAACGATTGCATCCTCGACATCCTGCATTGCCGCATGCTTCACCACCTCGATAGCCGCGTCGCGATCCTCGGGATGTAGGAAGTCATCATCGGTGCCGACCGCGCCGGTGTAAGGGCAAACACACTGCCTAGAGCGCGGCTCAAGTTTCATGCGGGCGCGCAGGCCGTCGGTCAAAGGTACCTCGGCCGCAACCGGGCCGATCACGAAGTGGCACGGATGGGCATTTTCATTAGGTGAGAAGCGATAGACTCGCCCGTCCGGAGTCCGTGGCGGGGGCACACCGAGTTGCATGTGGTCATCCGTGCCGCCGGTCCTGTACCGGCCAAGTTTCTTGAACTTCATGGCCTTTGATCACTCAAAGTGAGAGAGCACAGAACCCATATTGCTCTCCATCATGATGAATGCCGGAAGGGTTGCGGCAAAAACGGCGGCCGGCCTATGCCGAGCCGCCGCATCTTTTGAGAGCTAGACACACTCGTAGAGCGCCAGCAGGTTGTCGTTCCATTTGCCGTCGGCATAGGTCCGGACATACTTGCCGTTCGGGCCGTTCACAACGCCGACTGTGGCGTGATTGCCGCGCACCAGCGTGTAGAAGCCGTGCGTGCCGGCCTCGATTGACGCGATAACCTGGGAACGGGTCCATTTCCAGCCGTCACCGCCAAGATGGGTGATCCCCTCGTAGGTGTCGTTACGCGGCAACTTGCTGATGCATTTCACCTGAAGCAAAGCCATTTGATGTTCCTGCGTTGGAAAGACTAGTTGGGGCGCGGCCGGGGTGGCTCGGTCGGCGGCGGCGACGGGCGCTCATAGGGCGGAGGGGAAGGCCGCTGGATCGGCGGCCAGTTGCTCGGAATCTTGGCCATTCGTATCACCTGTCGTTCTTAAAGCCGGTGAGGCCGGCGGAAAAAGGGTCGCGCAGGGCGCGACCCTCGCTGTCAGCCCTTCGGCGGAAAGGGATCGTTGCCGTAGGAATCGGCATCACGGATGCGCCCGTCCGGACGGTGGATGATCACCTCGCCACCCTCCCGGATCGCCGTCGACCGCGCAGCCTGGCTTGCCTCGGCCTGGGTGTCGTGAACCGAACCAGCGCGCGAGGCGCCCTCGCGGCGGGTGGCCCATCCGTCAGGGTGAGGAACTACATGAATACGCTTGGACATGACCCGTTCCTTCTGTGGGCCGGCACTGTGTCGGCCGATGGGAGAAGGATTCCCGAGTCTGACACCGGCGTCAACCGTCAACATTAACATGTTTGTAATACAAACAAATGTTTGCAGCGTTGACATACCCCTCGCACCCTACCAAACATGGCGTATGATTGGTGATTCACTCTATGTGGCGTTCGGAGAGGCCGTGGCTCTGAGACGCGACCATCTCGGCATGACGCAGGCGCAGCTCGCGGCGCGCGTGGGACTGTCCCGCGCTTCGATTGCCAATATCGAGGGCGGCCGGCAGAACGTACTACTGCATCATGCCTGCAGCATCGCCGCCGCGCTCGGTCTCTCTGACGTGGGCGATCTTCTTCCCGTTCAGGCAGAGGCTTCGCTCGAGGATCAGGCGCTGACGCTCTCGGAGCCGGTCAGCCGGAATGCGCAAGCGCAGATCAACAGTATGATTGCCAAGGCTACCGCCAAGGCGAAGTCATGAGCAAAGTCGAGGAGGCTCGCGAGAAGGCTCGAGCTATCATCCGGGACTTCCCGGTCCGGGCGCCGCCGGTGCCTATCGAGCGCGTCGTGAAGGCACGCGGAATCGTCCTACAGCACGCGCCGTTGGATGATGAGATTTCGGGAATGGCCTATATCCGCGACGGTGTGAGTATCATCGGCGTCAACGCCCTGCATCATCCCAACCGGCAGCGATTCACGATCGCGCATGAGCTCGGACACCATGTCCTTCATCCCGAGCATCTGCGCTCCGAAGTCCATCTTGACAAGGCGTTTCGTGTCCTGATGCGCGACGGCATGACCTCCCAGGGCATTGACCAACTGGAAATCCAGGCGAATGCCTTCGCGTCGGAGCTCCTGATGCCCACCGCCTTCCTAGAGGACTATGTTGACCCCGCCGGTCTCGATCTTGACGATGACGAGCGCCTCGAAGCCCTTGCCCGCAAATTCCGGGTGAGTACCTCGGCCTTGCGCTACCGGCTGGCCCCGCGCGGGTAGAACCATGACCGGCTTTGTCTTCTTCGATACGGAGACGACCGGGCTGAAGAAGGGTTTTGACCAGATCATCCATTTCGCGGCTGTCCGCACCAACCACGAACTGAATGAACTTGATCGCTTCGAGGCATACTCGCGGCTCCAGCCGCATGTCGTACCGCATCCTGCAGCACTGCTGACCAACGGCCTGCGCATCGGCGAGCTGACCGATCCGGAACGCCCATCCCACTACGACATGATCGGCGCCATAGGCCGGAAGTTGACGGAATGGTCGCCAGCAATCTTCGTCGGCTACAATTCCATCTCCTTCGACGAGGAGATGCTGCGACATGCCCTGTTTCAAGCGCTTCATAACCCCTACCTGACCAGCGGCAGGGGCTGCGGCCGTGCCGACGCCATGGCCCTCGCGCTGGCAGCGCATGCCCTTCCGCCCCAATGCATGATCGCTCCCGTGCGCGCGGACGGTCGGAAAAGTTTCAGGCTCCCCGACATCGCGGAAGCCAATGGCCTCTCCCATGTGCGGGCGCATGACGCCCTTGCCGACGCGCTCGTGACCCTTGACCTGTGTCGGCTGGTCCGGGACCGGGCCTATGATACTTGGCAGCGCTTCCAGCGCTTCGCCAATAAAGCGGCGGTTGCGGATTTCGTGGCATCGGAGGACGGCTTTGTCCTCACGGAGTTCTTCGGTGGTGAAGCGCGCCACCGTTCCGTCGGGCTGCTCGGCTCTGTGCCGGGAAACGCCAATGGCCGTTTCTGTCTCGACCTCACCGCCGATCCCGACCATCTGGCGGAGATGTCCGATGAAGAATTGCGCCAGGAGATCTGCCGCAAGGGGACGCCGGTGCGCCGCCTCGCCACCAACGCCTGTCCGGCGCTGACGGAGTTATGGTCCGCTCCCGCCGAGCTGCTCGGCGATCTCGACGTGGACACGGCCGAGGAGCGGGCCCGGCGCATGAAGGATGATGCCGATCTTTGTGCCAGGATAATCTCGGTCTACACGGCGACATGGGAAGAGCGTCCGCTCTCCCCTTTTCCGGAACGCCAGCTCTACGATGGCGGCTTCCCCGGCGATGCCGACAGTCAGCGCAGATTCGACTTCCACGACGCGCCGCGCGATCAGCGCCTCGGGATTGTCCGGAACTTCGATGATCCCCGCCTGACGACCTTCGGGCTGCGTCTGATCCACGCTGAGCACCGGAGCAGTCTGCCGGAAGCGGAGCGCCTTGCCGCCGACCTCGATCTTGCAGAGAGGCTGGTCGAGGAGCGCGACGGGCCGCTGACGCTTGGCGGGGCCCTCGCCGCCGTCGACGAGTTGATGGCATCCGGCGCTGCCGATCCCATCGGTCTGCTGCCGGATTATCGTGGATGGATCATGGAAAGGATTGAGCGTATCGACCGATTCCGCAGTGAACGCCATTCTGAGGTGAGGTAGAGAGGTAGCAGGCCAACGAAGCCTGGCGAGAAGTTAGAGCGGGTGACGAGTTTTGATCGGTTCGCTGAGTGTCTGGTATTCGCGCTAATCACAACTTCCGCTTATGGCGCGAGGTGCCAAAGATGGGGTAGCGCTCGACTTCTCTGGTGGGCTGTTCGGGATCCGCTGGGAGCGATTTGACTGGTAGCGAAATCCGGTCAAGCTTGAGCGTGTGTGGAGGCCAACCCACCCAACGATCGTCTTCGCTGCGGCGTGCTTCCTAGACGAAGCATCGCGCCTCAGCTTACGGGCGCTACAACGCGCTCTAAGGGGCGCGAGTTCAACTTAATAGGACCGCCAGAGCGGAGTGAACATGCCAATCATTCCGTTTACCGACGCAATCGCCGACTCCGCGCAGTTTTCCAAGCGCCACCTGCTGCTGGGCAACGGCTTCAGCATCGCCTGCCGCGCCGACATTTTCCATTACGGGTCGTTGTTCGCCCAGGCCGACTTCTCCGCCGCGCCGCAGGTCGTCGAAGTCTTCAAGGCGCTTGGCACGCAGGATTTCGAAGCCGCGATCCACGCGCTCGAAAATGCCGCCTCGATCCTCCCCGCTTACGTACCGGCCGACCCTTCCGCCGTGGCCACGATGCTCGACCACGCTCGGATCCTCAAAGAGATCTTGGTTCAGACCATCGCCAAAAACCATCCCCACATTCCCGCCGACATCCCTGACGCGAAATTCTGGGCTTGCCGGCGATTCCTCGCCAATTTCTTGGCCGGCGACAAAGCCGGGTGCGTCTTCACCCTGAACTACGATCTGCTCCTGTATTGGACGCTGATGCATGACGACATGCCGTTCGGACAGGCGCTGGAGCTCGCCAAGAACGATGGCTTTGGCAATGATGAGGATGCACCGGACGCCGACTACGTGGTCTGGCAGGGAGAGACGAACGCACATAGCGCCAGCGTCATGTTCCTCCATGGCGCCCTGCATCTGTTCGACACAGGAAAGGAACTGACCAAGTACACCTGGGTTCGCAAGGGAGTGCCGCTGATCGACCAGGCGCGGGAAGCTCTAGCGAACAACGCCTTCCCGCTCTTTGTCGCGGAAGGTACGAGCGTGCAGAAGAAGACCAAGATCAGGCACAACGCGTATCTGTACCAGAGCTTCAAGCAATTCACTGCGAACGCCATGCAAGGCAAGCATTGCATGTTCATCTTTGGTCACTCCCTGGCCGAGAACGACGATCACATTCTCAATCGCATCGGCCGCGGTCGATGCCGCAAAATCTATGTCGGGATCTTCGGGGATCCGGCGAGCGCCTGGAATCAGCAGATCATGCTGCGAGCACAGGGCCTGGCGGCGCTTCGGTCGGAACGGTGGCCGCTCGACGTGGCGTTTTACGACGCCGCATCCGCTCAGGTCTGGGGCGCCTGACGGGGGAAGGGCATCCAGGCGATGTAGGTGGCCAACCTACCGTTCCAGTGTCCGACGTAGCTCGATCTCGCTCGCAGGTAGGACGATCGGAATGTCGAGTTCCGGGAGGTTCACCAACGTCGGCTTGTGGCGCTCGGCCGACTTTCTGTTCGCGCGTCCGGGCGTTATCTTCAAAGGGGCTGGCTTTCGGAAGGAGGCCATGATGTTCACCAAACAAGGCACTTCGATACAAGGCGTTCCCTGGAATGCCGGCAGGATCATCGGCGCAAAGCCTCCCTTGAAGCCTAAGCATATATGGGCGCTGCGCACGCGGCTGCAAATTGCCAGACGGGTACGCGACCTCGCCATGTTCAACCTTGCCATCGACAGCAAGCTGCGTGGCTGCGATCTGGTCGCACTGAAAATTGGCGACGTATTCTCCGGCAGCGGCGTTCGAGCGAGATCGGTGGTCGTCCAGCACAAGACCGGCCAGCCGGTTCCGTTCGAGATCACCGAGCCGACGAAGGAGGCACTGACTGCGTGGCTAGCAATCCGGCGTGCAAAGGGAAGCGATTGGCTTTGGCCGAGCCGTAGCCACAGCGGAGGACACGTCACCACTCGGCAGTATGGACGTCTCGTCGACCAATGGGTCAGCCTGATCGGTCTCAACCCGGCGGATTACGGAACACACAGCCTGCGGCGAACAAAAGTCTCCATCCTCTACAAGCGGACAGGAAATCTACGTGCCTGCCAGCTCCTGCTCGGCCACATCAAGCTTGAGAGCACCGTGCGGTATCTCGGGATCGAAGTTGACGACGCCTTGAGCCTATCGGAGCAAACGGAGATCTGAGGTTCGGCACTGGCGATCGAATGGTTGCCGATGCCGCTGACCCACAGATTTCTGGGAGCCCCCGCCTCGAGGTCGCGCGACGATCTATTGGTCTCCGCTCGCGGCCCCCCATTCCCTTGGACATTTCTCTCTATATCTTGACACGACCGCGACAACAGTCGCTACATATGGACGTCACGGTCTTTCGGGTCGCAAGATTCGAGAGCTAAGAGGGAAGCCGGTGAGTCTCTCGGGACAATGCCGGCGCTGCCCCCGCAACTGTAAGCGGCGAGCCTGTCGTCCATTCAGCGTCACTGGAACGAGAGTTCCGGGAAGGCCGGGCGATAAGGCGGTGACCCGCGAGCTAGGAGACCTGCTGTGGCAACATAATCGTCCCTGGGCGGGGTGTCCCGGTGGTGCGTTCGCGCGTCCGCCGGCTCCTTGTGCCGTCGTGCCCGCCGATGCGTCGCTCGGCCTTTGCCCCCAATCCTGATTGGGGTTTGCCGATGTCTCTCCTTCATCACGTCGCGCCGGTCGCCGAACCGCCTGTTCTTCCCCCCTCGGCTGGCGCGGGCGAGGCCAGCACGCCGGGTTACCAGCTCATCCGCCGCAATGGCGCGGTGACGCCCTTCGATCCCGCGAAGATCGCGATCGCCCTCACCAAGGCCTTTCTCGCCGTTGAGGGCTCCTCCGCCGCCGCCTCGCGCCGTGTGCACGACATCGTCGCCGAACTCACTGGCCAGATCGTCGCCGGCCTGAGCCGCCGCGCCGATGCCGGCCGCACCTTCCACATCGAGGACGTACAGGATCAGGTCGAACTGGCCCTGATGCGCGGCGAACACCACAAGGTCGCCCGCGCCTATGTGCTCTACCGCGCAGAGCGCGCCCGTGAGCGGGCGGCTGCCAAGCCGATGGCGGGGACCGCCTCCGCCCTGCGGATGAAGGGGTCCGACGGCGCGCTGGTGCCGCTCAACGAGGCCCGGCTCGCCACGCTGATCGCCGAGTCGACCGCCGGCCTCGCCGATGTCTCAAGCGATGCCGTCCTCGCAGAGACACGCCGCAACCTCTATGACGGCATCAGCGTGGACGAACTCGCGCTTGCCCCCATCCTCGCCGCCCGCACCCTGATCGAACGCGAGCCGAACTATGCAAAGGTGTCCGCCCGGCTGCTGCTCGACAAGCTGCGGCGCGAGGCGCTCACCTTCCTGTCCGGCCGTCCGGAGCAGGCGACGCAGGGCGAGATGGCGGCACGCTATGGCGAGTATTTCGCCGCCTATCTCGCCCGCGGCATCGAGGAAGAGCTGATCGACCCGGAACTGGGCCGCTTCGACCTGACCCGCATCGCGGATGCGCTGCTGCCCGAGCGCGACCTGCAATTCGACTATCTCGGCCTGCAGACGCTCTATGACCGCTATTTCCTGCACGCGCGCGGCACCCGCTTCGAGCTGCCGCAGGCCTTCTTCATGCGCGTCGCCATGGGCCTCGCCCTGCGAGAGGTTGATCGCGAGGGCCGCGCCATCGAGTTCTATCGCCTGCTGTCCTCGTTCGACTTCATGGCTTCGACGCCGACCCTGTTCAATGCCGGCACGCTGCGCCCGCAGCTTTCCTCCTGCTTCCTCACAACGGTGCCGGACGATCTCGACGGCATCTTCAAATCGGTGAAGGACAACGCCCTGTTGTCCAAATATGCCGGCGGGCTCGGCAATGACTGGACGCGGGTGCGCGGCCTCGGCGCCCACATCAAGGGCACCAATGGCGAAAGCCAGGGCGTGGTGCCGTTCCTCAAAGTGGCGAACGACACGGCGATCGCGGTCAACCAGGGCGGCAAGCGCAAGGGCGCGGTCTGCGCCTATCTCGAGACCTGGCACGTCGACATCGAGGAATTCCTCGACCTGCGCAAGAACACCGGCGACGACCGCCGGCGCACCCACGACATGAACACCTGCAACTGGGTGCCGGACCTGTTCATGCAGCGGATCGAGGAAGACGGACCGTGGACGCTGTTCTCGCCCGACGAGACGCCGGACCTGCATGACCTCTACGGCCCCGCCTTCAAGACCGCCTATGAGACCTATGAGGCGAAAGCCGCACGCGGCGAAATGAAGGTGTCGAAGCAGCTTCGCGCGCTCGATCTGTGGCGGCGCATGCTGACCATGCTTTTCGAGACCGGCCATCCCTGGGTCACCTTCAAGGACCCCTGCAACCTGCGCTCGCCGCAGCAGCATGTCGGCGTGGTGCATTCCTCGAACCTGTGCACCGAGATCACGCTCAACACGGCGCATGACGAAGTGGCGGTGTGCAATCTCGGCTCGGTCAACCTGCTCGCCCATGTCAGCGCGGGCGGGCTCGACCATGAGCGGCTGGCGCGCACCGTTAAGACGGCGATGCGCATGCTCGACAACGTCATCGACATCAACTTCTACACCATCCCGGAAGCGCGCCGCTCGAACCTGCGCCACCGCCCGGTCGGGCTGGGCATCATGGGCTTCCAGGACGCGCTGCAGGTCCTGCGTATTCCCTACGGCTCGGAGGATGCGGTGCGCTTCGCCGACGAGAGCATGGAGGCGGTGAGCTTCCATGCCATCGCCTCGTCCTGCGATCTCGCCGCCGAGCGCGGACGCTATCCGAGCTTCGACGGGTCGCTGTGGTCAAAGGGCATCCTGCCGATCGATTCCGTGGAAATGGTCGCCGACGCACGCGGTTCGATGGATCTCGACCGCTCGACCACGCTCGACTGGCAGGGGCTGAGGGAGCGGGTGACGACGATCGGCATGCGCAACTCCAACACCATGGCCATCGCCCCGACCGCCACCATCTCCAACATCTGCGGCGTGTCGCAGTCGATCGAGCCGGCCTACCAGAACCTCTTCGTCAAATCGAACATGTCCGGCGACTTCACCGTGGTGAACGAGTTCCTCGTCCGCGACCTCAAGGCACGCGGCCTGTGGGACGAGGTGATGGTCTCGGACCTGAAATATTACGACGGCAGCGTTGGTCAGATCGACCGCATCCCCGACGATCTCAAGACGCTCTACGCCACCGCCTTCGAGGTCGATGCGTCCTGGCTGATCGAGGCGGCAGCGCGCCGGCAGAAATGGATCGACCAGGCGCAGTCGCTCAATCTCTACGTTGCCAACCCCTCGGGCCGGAAGCTCGACGAGACCTATCGTTTGGCGTGGAAGCGCGGGCTGAAGACGACCTATTACCTGCGCTCGCGCTCGGCCACCCATGTCGAGAAATCGACGCTCAAGGGTACCGACGGCAAGCTCAATGCGGTCTCGGCCGTCGTTTCCGCTGCGCCGATCCGGGTGCCGGAAACCATCTTCGGCAACGCGTGCTCCATCAACGATCCCGACTGCGAAGCCTGCCAGTGAGCAGCGAAGAAGGACACATGCATATGCTCGACTGGTCCGAAACCAAGCCTGCCACGCTTCGCCCCGCCTTCGTGCCGCCCGCCGCCGATGCGACGGGGCTCGGCGTGATCGAACGCGGCGCCCCCCGCGTCACGGTGGATGAAAAGCGCATGATCAATGCGCGCGCTGACGTGAACCAGCTTCTCCCGCTGAGATATAAATGGGCGTGGGAGAAGTACCTCTCCGGCTGCAACAATCACTGGATGCCGACCGAGGTCTCCATGCAGGCCGACATCGCGCTGTGGAAGTCACGTGATGGCCTTACCGAGGATGAGCGCCGCATGCTGAAGCGCAATCTCGGCTTCTTCGCCGCCTCGGAATCGCTGGTGGCGAACAACATCGTGCTCGCCATCTACCGCCACCTCACCAACCCGGAATGCCGGCAATATCTGCTGCGGCAGGCTTTTGAAGAGGCGGTGCACACCCACACCTTCCAGTACATCGTGGAAAGCCTGGGGCTCGACGAGGGCGAACTGTTCAACATGTACCGGGAGGTGCCCTCGATCACCGACAAGGCGGCCTGGGCGCTGAAGCACACGCAGAGCCTCGACGACCCCGCCTTCGCCACCGGCACGCCGGCCGCGGACCAGCAGTTCCTGCGTGATCTGGTGGCGTTCTATGTCGTGTTCGAGGGCATGTGGTTCTACACCGGCTTTGCGCAGATCCTCTCGCTCGGCCGGCGCAACAAGATGGTCGGCATCGCCGAGCAGTACCAGTACATCCTGCGCGACGAGAGCATCCACCTGAATTTCGGCATCGACGTGATCAACCAGATCCGGCACGAGAACCCGCATCTGTGGACGCCCGCCTTCCAGGACGAGGTGCGGGGCATGCTGAAGGATGCTGCCGAGCTGGAAGCCGCCTATGGCCGGGACACCATGCCGAGGGGCTTCCTCGGGCTGAACGCGACCTTGTGCGATCAGTACATGCACTTCATCGCCAACCGCCGCTGCGCCCAGCTCGGTCTCGCGCCGGTGTTCGCGGAAGCCGAGAACCCGTTTCCGTGGATGAGCGAGGCGATGGACCTGAAGAAAGAGAAGAACTTCTTCGAGACCCGCGTGATCGAATACCAGAACGGCGGCGCGCTGGCCTGGGATTGAACAGGGGATGATGCCGGCGCATTCGCCTGCGCCGGCATCACAAGGTCACGGGGCCAGTGCGACCGGCCGGTGCGCCTCGTCGACCGCCACCATGACAAAGCTGCCGGTGCCGCAGGGGTGGCGCTCGCCGGTGCCGAGGTCTTCCGCCAAGAGCTTGGTCTCGACGATCATTGAGCTGCGCCCTGCGCGTGTCAGCCGCGCCTCCACCTCGATGATGGCGCCCGGCCGGATCTCGCGTGCGAACTCGACCGCCGGAGCCGCGGCCATGACCACGGCGCGGCGCGAATGCCGCGTCGCCACCACAAACGCCCCCTTTGCCATGAAGGCCAGCGCGCTGCCGCCATAGAGGCTGCCATAGTGGCTGGTCTCACCCGGCATCACGAGATCGGCCATGCGGAGAACATCCGGGCCGTCTTCCACCGCTTCAGACACCGGCGGCATGGTAGCGGGCGTCTCGACCGCCACCATGTTGAACACCCCCACCGTGCAACGTCGCCGCGCGCCGGCGAGCGGTGCTTCGGCCACCATATCGACCTCGACACCGAGCGAACGGCGGCCGACGCGGATGACCCGTCCGGTCAGTTCGACGATGTCGCCAAGCTGTGCGGGTGCCGCGAAGTCGATCCGCTCGCACGACGCCGTGACGAAGTCGGCTCGTGCGTACCGGGCCGCCGCGATGAAGGCGACCCGGTCCATGAGAGCGAGGCCGGCACCCCCGAAGAGGGTGCCGTGATGGTTGGTGGCGCCGGGAAAGACGATGTCGATCAGGCGCGTCGTCCCCGCAGCCGCTGTCCCGCTCATTCGGCAGCCCGCGCGAGTTCGCCGCGCAGGCGATGCGCCGCCGCCACCATGTTGACCAGCGCCGGGCGCACCTCCACCCATTGCCTCGTCTTCAGCCCGCAATCGGGATTGACCCAGATCTGCGCTGCCGCGAGCCGTTGCGCCGCCCGCTCCAGCAGTTCGACCATCTCCTCGACCGGCGGCACGCGCGGCGAGTGGATGTCGTAGACCCCCGGCCCGATCTCGTTGGGGTAGCGATAGTCGACGAAGGCGTCGAGCAGCTCCATCTTCGAGCGCGAAGTCTCGATGGAGATCACATCGGCATCCATGGCCGCGATGGCGGCGATGATGTCGTTGAACTCCGAGTAGCACATATGGGTGTGGATCTGCGTCTCGTCCCGCACGCCCGAGGCGCACAGCCGAAAGCTCTCCACCGCCCAGTCGAGATAGGCGTCCCACTCGGCCCGGCGCAGCGGCAGGCCCTCGCGGATCGCCGCCTCGTCGATCTGGATCATCGCCGCGCCGGCGGCTTCCAGGTCGACCACCTCGTCGCGGATGGCGAGCGCGATCTGCCGGCAGGCGAGGCTACGGGGCACGTCGTCGCGCACGAAGGACCAGTTGAGGATCGTCACCGGGCCGGTCAGCATGCCCTTCATCGGCCGGTCGGTGCAGCCCTGCGCAAAACGCCACCACTCGACGGTCATCGGCGCGGGGCGCGAGACATCGCCGAACAGGATGGGCGGGCGGACATAGCGCGAGCCGTAGCTCTGCACCCAACCATGCCGGGTGAAGGCGAAGCCCGAGAGCTGCTCGCCGAAATACTGCACCATGTCGTTGCGCTCGAACTCGCCATGCACGAGCACATCGAGCCCGATCTCTTCCTGCCAGCGAATGGTGCGGGCGGTCTCCTCCTTGAGGAAGGCCTCATAGGCGGCGTCGCTCAGTTCGCCCTTGCCGTGGGCGGCGCGGGCCTTGCGCACGTCGGGCGTCTGCGGGAAGGAGCCGATGGTCGTTGTGGGGTAGAGCGGCAGGCCGAGACGGGCACGCTGCCGTTCGGCGCGGTGGGCGAACGGGCTGGCACGGCGCGCATCCGCCGGTGTGACCGCCGAAAGGCGCGCGGCGACGGCGGCATCATGTACCTTGGTCGAGATCTTGCGGGCCTCGGCGGCTCTGGCAGAGGCGGCGAGCTTGTCGAGCACCACCTCGCGCCCACCGGCCAGCGCCTTCGCCAGCGTGGAGAGCTCGTCCATCTTCTGCACCGAGAAGGCGAGCCAGCTCTTCACGTCGGGATCGAGCCCGGTCTCCTGTTCGAGGTCGATCGGCACATGCAGCAGTGAGCAGGACGGGGCGATCTCGACATGGTCGGTGCCGCGCTTGCGCACGAACGGTTCCAGCGTGTCGAGAAGCCTCGGCAGGTTGGCGCGCCAGACATTGCGCCCGTCAATGACGCCGAGCGACAGCACGAGCCCCGCCCGCGCCTTGTCCGACACCTCACGCAGTTGCTCGGAGCCTCGCACCAGATCGAGATGCAGCCCAGCGACCGGCAGGGAAAGCGCGGTGTCGAGATTGTCGCCCAGTCGGCCGAAATAGCTGGTGAGCATGATCTTCAGCCGGGGCAGCGCATGGGCGAAAAAGCCATAGGCCTCCTTGAGCGCGGCGCGGGCGGCGTCGTCGAGATCCGTGACGAGGCAGGGCTCATCGATCTGGACCCACTCCGCGCCATGGGCAGAGAGCCGGCGCAGCACCTCGACATAGACCGGCAGCAACTCGCCGAGCAGGCTGAGCGGATCGAGCCCCGGTTCCTTCGCCTTGCCCAGCTTCAGGAAGGTGACGGGGCCCAGCAGCACGGGGCGCGTCTCATAGCCCAGCGCCTTGGCCTCACGGTACTCGTCGACCGGCTTGGCCGACGTCAGGGAGAAGCGCTGCCCGCGGGTGAATTCCGGCACCATGTAGTGATAGTTGGTGTCGAACCACTTGGTCATTTCCAGCGCCGGCACCCCATGTCGCTGGTCGTGCGAATGACCATGGGTGCACGTCGCCTCCCCACCCTGGGCGCCGCGCGCCATGGCGAAATAGGTGTCGAGCGGCGCCGGCCCGCCGGTCCAGCCATAGCCGGGCGGGATCGCCCCCACCATCACCGCCGTGTCGAGCACATGGTCGTAGAGCGAGAAATCGTTGGAGGGGATATTGGTGACACCCTGCGCCTTCTGCCGTGCCCAATTGGCGGCACGCAGGCGCGCGGCCGCCTCCAGCAACGCTGGCGTATTGCTCTTGCCGGACCAGTAGCTTTCAAGCGCGCTTTTCAGTTCGCGGCGCGGACCGATGCGCGGCGTACCGAGGGTGGAAACCGGCACAGAGCCGACGGAATAAGGAAAGTTCATTCGGCTAACCCCAATCAGAATTGGGGGCAAAGGCCGAGCGGACGCGAGGCGCTGCCACGGGCGCGAGGCACCGGCGGACGCGCGAACGCACCACCGGGACACCCCGCCCAGGGACGATTATGTTGTCAGGGCAGGTCTCCTGGCTCGCGGGTCACCGCCTTATCGCCCGGCCTTCCCGGAGCTCTCGCTCCAGTGACGCGGAATGGACGACAGACTCGCCGCTTACAGTTGCGGGGGCAGCGCCGGCATTGTCCCGAGAGACTCACCGGCTTCCCTCTTAGCTCCGGCGGAGGCCAGAGAACCATGACAACGCCAGGATGAGCGCGCCAGCAGCGATTGTCAATCGAGACATAAAGACATCTTTATGTCGGCATATGGCCTGGGTTGCTTCGATTGTTGTCGACAGCGCCCCTCTCAACCAGCTTACGAACCCTTGGCGCGGCAGAGTCCGTTGTCGGCGGCTTGTTCCGAGTCCGCAATTGGCGCATGCTGCAGGTTCAAGGGGATCCCTCGCCGAGGGCTTCCGAAAGAGCTCCAACGGTTGCGCCACATGCTGCCCGGTCACCGCTTTACGGCAGGTTCAGGTAGTAACGGGTATATCGGCGCTCTCCGGTTCGCGTCAGAGCGCCCTTCTCGACCAGGTCATGCAGGTCGCGCGTGGCGGTGGGGCGTGAGGTGCCGGTGATGGCGAGGTAGTTCTCCGCGCTCAGGCCGCCCGTGAAGCCACCGGGGCCCTCACGGAACAGGCGGGCGATCACCTTCTCCTGCCGTTCGTTCATCATGTAGCGGAAGCGGTCGTAAAAATGCGCCTTGGCGATGTGGAAGGCGACGCGGCCGAGCGTCGTCTGCTGGGCCGCGATGATCGTTTCCGCAAAATAGACCAGCCAGCCCGTGACATCGAGCGTCCGCTGATGGACCTCGAGCTGATCGTAATAGGCCTTGCGATGCTGCTCGATGGTGTGGGCGAGCGCGATCAGGGTCGGTTGCCCGATGTTTTGGGCGAGGGATTTTTCAGCGAGGGTTCGGCCGATGCGGCCGTTGCCATCCTCGAAGGGATGGATGCTCTCGAAATAGAGATGTCCGATCCCGGCCCGGGTGAGTGCTGGCAAGGGCGTTCCACCGTCCGGGGCCGAGCCATTGAACCAGGCGAGATATGCGGCCATCTCGTCCGGCACCCGAGAGGATGGCGGCGCCTCGAAATGCACCGTCGGCCGATCCTGGCGGCCGGACACAATCTGCATCGCGTCTTCATGGCGGCGGTAGCCGCCGATCGTTTCCAGATGCCGGCTATCCGCCATCAGCATGCGGTGCCAGCGGAACAGAGTATCGGCGTCGAGGGGATCCGCCCAGCTCCGGTAGAGATCGACCATCATCTCCGCGATGCCGCGTTCCTTTGGCTTCACATTGCGATTGTCGGTGTCGAGGCCGAGCTGACGGCGCAGGGAGGATTGCACGCTGAGGCGATCTAGCGTCTCTCCTTCAATCGCGCTGGTCTTGACCGCCTCGTCGCTGAGGAGTTCGATCCGCAGCAGGTCGCGCTCGCCCTCGCTGACATGCCGGACTGCGCCGATCACCTCGCCGGTGAGCAGCAGGAACCGCCGCTCCAACGGTTCGAGGGCAACCGGATCATAGGCAAAATGCGGCCAGCCGTGCTGCGTCCAGTTCCACACCATGAGCGATAAAGTCTCCCACTATAGCTCACATAATAGAGGATGTGTGATTGATAGATAGCCGTCCTATCGCTCACGGCAGTGCGAAGGAGAACTGAAAGCGTGATACCGGGCCGATAACGTGACGCGCGCGACCAAGGGGTGAATGGTCCACCTGCTGCCGAACGCTTTCCAATCTGCGATACGATCGAGTGGGCACCAGGGATGGCACATGGGATTCGGCGTCTTCATTCACCGCTCGGACTCGATCTATGACGATAGCCCGGCTGAGCGGTATCAGTTCCCGCGCCCATATCTGGGACGCGTCGAGGCCTGCGTCGGCGACTGGATCATCTATTACGAACCCCGGAAAGTGGCGGAGACCCGCGGCTATTTCGCGATTGCCAGGGTCGAGCGCGTCGTTCCCGATCCCACCGCTCCGGGCATGTATCTCGCTCTCATCGAACCGGGCAGCTATCTCGATTTTGCCAGCCCGGTGCCGTTCACCGATGCTGATGGTGTGGTCGAACGCGGTGTGCTGAACGCGCACGGGCGCATGTCGGGGCGTGCGCAAGCCGCCGTGCGTCCGCTGTCGCCGGAGGATTTCAACCGGATCGTCACGCTCGGGCTGAATGACAGCGAGCCGCTGCTGCCTCGTGTCGACGCGGGTGCGTCCCTTTTAGGCTTTGACGAAGAACAGGCCCCATTCGTGTTCGAGCAGCCCCGCGAGCGCGTCGACACTCTGTCCTCCCGGATCGTCCGCGACCGCATTTTTCGGCGCGTCGTGTTGCGCGCCTATGACGAGCGCTGTGCCATCAGCGGGCTCAAGCTGATCAATGGCGGCGGGCGCGCCGAGGTGGCGGCCGCGCATATCCGCCCGGTGGAAGCGAATGGCCCCGACATCGTCAGCAACGGGTTGGCGTTGTCGGGCACGGCGCACTGGATGTTCGATCGCGGACTGATCAGCCTCTCGGATGATCTGGACATCCTCATTTCCCGCCAAACCAACGATCCCGACGGCGTGCGCGCCTTCATCAACAAAGACGGCCGCGCCATCGCGCCACGCAGGCTGATCGAGCGGCCCCATCCCCATTTCCTGCGCTGGCACAGGGAGCATTGCTTCAAGCCGTGAGGCGGAGGCTCCCTGTGCCGCTTCCGATCACTAAACGGCAGTTCCGCCGTTCGCCTGTCATTGCACGCCACGCTGCGATGCGGAGGGAAACCTGTTGGACCGGCCCAATATCGGGCTCTTTTAATCATCCCCACCCGGGATCAGATCGTCATGACCCCGGCACATCGGGGGTCGCATGGCGGCAGCACATCATCAGGGTTTTGCCCGCGGCACACGGATGCTGCGCACGGCGCTGGCTCCGGCGATCATTCGGCATCTGGAAGACCCGCTCGTCGCCGAGGTGATGCTGAACCCGGACGGGCGGCTGTGGATCGACCGGCTCTCGGAAGGGTTGGGCGACACAGGCGAGAAGCTGTCGCCCGCTGACGGCGAACGCATCGTTCGTCTCGTCGCGCATCATGTCGGCGCCGAGGTGCATGCCGGAGCTCCGCGCGTTTCGGCCGAGCTGCCCGAGACGGGAGAACGTTTCGAGGGCCTGCTGCCGCCGGTCGTGGCGGCCCCGACATTCGCGATCCGCAAGCCCGCCGTCGCGGTGTTCACGCTGGAGGATTATGTCCGCGCCGGGATCATGTCGGCGTGGCACGCCGACGCTTTGCGCCAGGGTGTTGCCTCTCGCGCCAACATTCTCGTCGCGGGCGGCACCTCGACGGGCAAGACCACGCTGACCAATGCGCTGCTCGCCGAGGTCGCGAAGACCTCCGATCGCGTTGTTCTCATTGAGGATACGCGTGAGCTGCAATGCGCGGCTCCGAATCTTGTCGCCCTGCGCACCAAAGACGGCGTCGCCTCGCTATCGGACCTCGTCCGTTCGGCGCTTCGGCTGCGGCCCGACCGTATCCCCATCGGCGAGGTGCGCGGCGCCGAGGCGCTGGATCTCCTGAAGGCCTGGGGCACCGGCCATCCCGGCGGCATCGGCACCATCCATGCCGGCAGTGCGCTCGGCGCACTGCGCCGGATGGAGCAGCTTATCCAGGAAGCCGTCGTCACAGTCCCGCGCACGCTGATCGCCGAGACCATCAATCTCGTGGCCGTGCTTTCGGGGCGCGGCGCGGCGCGCCGGCTCACTGAACTCGCGCATGTCGAGGGCCTCGGCCCCGATGGCGACTACCGCATCACCCCTGTCATCACCGGAGATCCCACATGATCCGATCGCCCCATTGCACCCGTAGCGCCGCCCGGCTGGCCGCGTCTGTCACCTGCATCAGCCTGATGGCCATGGTCAGCGCTCATGCCTCCGGCTCGTCCATGCCGTGGGAGGCGCCGCTGCAATCCATCCTCCAGTCGATCGAAGGCCCCGTCGCCAAGATCATCGCCGTCATCGTCATCATCTCGACCGGCCTTGCGCTGGCTTTCGGCGACACGTCGGGTGGTTTCCGCCGGCTGATCCAGATTGTCTTCGGCCTGTCGATCGCCTTCGCCGCCTCGAGCTTCTTCCTGTCCTTCTTCTCCTTCGGCGGCGGAGCGCTCGTCTGATGGCCGAGACGGTCGAGGTTCCCGGCTTCAGCGTACCGGTCCACCGGGCGCTGACCGAGCCGATCCTGCTCGGCGGCGCGCCGCGTGCCATCGCCATCGTCAATGGCACGCTTGCCGGGGCCGTGGGCCTCGGCCTGCGCCTGTGGCTGGTTGGCCTCGCCATCGGGATGATCGGCCATGTCGCGGCGGTGTGGGCCGCAAAGCGCGATCCGCTTTTTGTCGAGGTGGTGCGTCGGCATCTGCGCATCCCCGCGCACCTCTCGGTCTGAGCGGGGTGCCGTGATGATGAGCCTCGCCGAATATCGCAGCCGCAACCGTCGCCTTGCCGACTTCCTGCCCTGGGCGGCACTGGTCGCCCCAAGCATTGTGCTGAACAAGGACGGTTCGTTCCAGCGAACCGCATCTTTTCGCGGGCCGGACCTCGACAGCGCTGTGCCCGCCGAGCTCGTCGCGGTCGCCGGGCGGCTGAATAATGCCTTTCGCCGTCTCGGCTCGGGATGGGCGATCTTCGTGGAAGCGCAGCGCCATGCGGCGTCAACCTATCCGGCGAGCACCTTTCCCGACGCCGCCTCCGCTTTGGTCGATGCCGAGAGGAGGGCCGATTTCGAAGAGGCGAGCAGCCATTTCGAGTCGAGCTACTTCCTGACCTTCACCTTCCTCCCGCCGGCCGAGGACGCGGCGCGCACCGAAGGCTGGCTCTATGAAGGGCGGGACAAGGCGGGGCTTGATCCCCATGAGACGGTGCGCGGCTTTGCCGACCGAACCGATCGCCTGCTCAACCTTATCGACGCCTTCATGCCGGAATGCCGCTGGCTCGATGACGGCGAGACGCTGACCTATCTGCACAGCTGCGTCTCAACGCATCGGCACCGTGTCCGCGTGCCCGAAGCGCCCATCTATCTCGACGCGCTGCTGGCTGACCAGCCGCTCACGGGCGGGCTGGAGCCACGCCTTGGCGACCAGCATCTGCGGGTGCTGACCATCACCGGCTTTCCGACGGTGACGACGCCCGGCCTACTTGATGAGCTGAACCGGCTGGCCTTTCCCTATCGCTGGTCGACCCGGGCGATCCTGCTCGACAAGACAGATGCGGTCCGGCTGCTCACCAAGATCCGTCGGCAATGGTTCGCCAAGCGCAAATCCATCGCCGCCATCCTCAAGGAGGTCATGACCAACGAGCAATCCGTTCTCATGGACTCGGATGCCGCAAACAAGGCTGAAGATGCCGACCTCGCGCTGCAGGAGCTCGGCGCAGACCATGCCGGCATCGCCTATGTCACCGCGACAGTGACCGTGTGGGATGCGGATCCGCGCATCGCCGACGAGAAACTGCGACGGGTCGAGAAGGTCATCCAGGGTCGGGACTTCACGGTGATGAACGAGACCATCAACGCCGTCGATGCCTGGCTCGGGTCTTTGCCCGGTCATGTCTATGCCAATGTCCGCCAGCCACCGATCTCCACGCTCAATCTGGCCCATATGATCCCGCTGTCAGCAGTGTGGGCCGGCGAGAGCCGCGACGCGCATTTCGATGCACCGCCGCTGCTGTTCGGCAAGACCGAGGGCTCGACCCCGTTCCGGTTCTGCCTCCATGTCGGCGATGTCGGCCACACCCTCGTCGTCGGCCCGACCGGGGCGGGCAAGTCGGTGCTGCTGGCGCTGATGGCGTTGCAGTTTCGGCGCTACGCCGGTGCTCAGGTCTTCGCCTTCGATTTCGGCGGTTCGATCCGAGCCGCAGCGCTCGCCATGGGTGGGGACTGGCACGATCTCGGCGGCGGACTCAGCGAGCGGAGCGCGGAGACCGTCGCGCTCCAGCCGCTTGCGCGCATCGATGAGGCTGCCGAGCGCGCTTGGGCCGCCGACTGGATCGTCGCCATCCTCACCCGCGAAAGCGTTCCCATCACGCCGCAGGTGAAGGAACATATCTGGACGGCGCTGACCTCGCTCGCCTCGGCGCCCGGCGAGGAGCGCACGCTTACCGGGCTCTGTGTCCTGCTGCAGTCGCACGACCTGAAGCAGGCGCTGCGTCCTTATTGCATCGGCGGCGCCTGGGGTCGGCTGCTCGACGCCGAGACCGAGCATTTGGGCGCGGCCACGGTCCAAGCCTTCGAGACCGAGGGGCTGATCGGGACGGAGGCCGCGCCGGCGGTGCTGGCCTATCTGTTCCACCGAATCGAGGACCGGCTCGACGGATCACCGACCCTCATCATCATCGATGAAGGCTGGCTGGCGCTGGACGATGAGGGCTTCGCGGGCCAGCTGCGGGAATGGCTGAAGACGCTGCGCAAGAAGAACGCCTCCGTCATCTTCGCCACGCAGTCCCTCTCCGATATCGACGGCTCGGTGATCGCGCCCGCCATCATCGAGAGCTGCCCGACACGTCTTCTGCTCCCCAATGAGCGGGCCATCGAGCCGCAGATCAACGCCATCTACCGCCGCTTCGGCCTGAACGACCGACAGATCGAGATCCTCGCGCGGGCGACCCCGAAGCGCGACTATTACTGCCAGTCGCGGCGCGGCAACCGGCAGTTCGAACTCGGCCTGTCCGAGGTCGCGCTGGCGCTGTGCGCCGCGTCCTCGAAGACGGATCAGCAGGCCATCGGCAGGATCTTCGCCGCGCACGGTCGCGACGGCTTCCTGGAAACCTGGCTGCGTCATCGCGGCCTCGGCTGGGCCGCCGACCTCCTTCCCAACCTCACCAATCTGGAGACGCAGCCATGACGCTGTCCCGTCTGCGCCTATCCGCGTTGGCCGTCGCGCTGCTGACCGCGCCGCTCGCCCTCGCACCCGTTCTGTCCCCGCCCGCGCAGGCCCTCACGGTCTATGACCCGTGGAACTACGCGGAAAACATGATGTCGGCGGCGCGGGCGCTGGAGCAGATCAACAACCAGATCACCTCGCTGCAGAACGAAGCGCAGATGCTGATCAACCAGGCCCGCAATCTCGCCAGCCTCCCGCACTCCTCCCTGCAGCAGATCCAGCAATCGGTCCAGCGCACCCAGCAATTACTCGGACAGGCGCAGAGCATCGCCTTCGATGTCGGCCAGATCGACCAGGCCTTCCAGCAGCGCTATGGCAACATCCCGCTCTCGGCCTCCGATGCCGATCTCGTCGCCGGTGCGCGCTCGCGCTGGCAGACCACGGTCGGGGGCTTGCAGGATGCGCTGCGGGTGCAGGCCGGCGTCGTCGGCAATGTCGACGCCAACCGCGCCGAGATGGCGACGCTTGTCGGCCAGAGCCAGGGCGCGACGGGCGCGCTTCAGGCCACGCAGGCCGGCAACCAATTACTCGCTCTGCAGTCGCAGCAGCTCTCCGACCTGATCGCGGTGATGTCCGCCAATGGGCGCGCTGCGGCGCTCTCCGAGGCGGAACGCGCGACCGCCGCCGAGCAGGGCCGCGAGCAGCGCCGGCGCTTCCTCACCCCGGGCGCCGGCTATCAGCCCGGCACTGCCCGCATGTTCAGCAACTGAGGAGGCCGACATGGACGCAGCCATGCTGGCCCGGCTCGGCGCGGTGATCTTCGTGGCCATCGCCGGTACGGCGGCGGTTCTGGAGATGAGCCGGGAGGAGAAGGCGCCGGAGCCTTCACCCACTCGGACGGTCGAGGCCGAGCGCGATCCTCTGCGAGATGAGCAGCGCCGCTGCCAGCAGTTGGGAGAGGCGGCCGCGCAAGACGCTCCGTGCCTGAAGGTCTGGGCGCAGACACGTGACCGGTTTCTCGGGCGTCCCGCGCCGAACGAAGGCCGCTGAGATGGGCGGCACCGGCGTCATCGACACTTTCCTGGGGGTCTTCACCTCTTATATCGACAGCGGCTTGGGCCTGCTTGGCGGCGAGGTCGCCTTCATCGCCACCACCCTCATCGTCATCGACGTGACGCTGGCGGCGCTGTTCTGGTCGTGGGGTGCGGATGACGACATCATCGCCCGACTGATCAAGAAGACCCTCTTCGTCGGCGTCTTCGCCTACATCATCGGCAACTGGAACAACCTCGCCCGCATCGTCTTCGAGAGCTTCGCCGGGCTCGGGCTCAAGGGCTCGGGAACGGCATTTTCCGTCAGCGACCTCATGCGTCCCGGCAAGGTGGCGCAGACCGGGCTCGATGCTGGTCGGCCGCTGCTCGAGTCCATCTCTGATTTGATGGGCTGGGTCGCCTTTTTCGAGAACTTCATCCAAATCGCCTGCCTGCTGTTCGCGTGGGTGCTGGTGCTGCTCTCCTTCTTCATCCTCGCCGTCCAGCTCTTCGTCACCCTGATCGAGTTCAAGCTGACGACGCTCGCCGGCTTCGTGCTGATCCCCTTCGGCCTGTTCGGCAAGACCGCCTTCATGGCCGAGCGGGTGCTGGGCAATGTCGTCTCCTCCGGCATCAAGGTCATGGTGCTTGCCGTCATCATCGGCATTGGCTCCACCCTGTTCGGCCAGTTCACCGCCGGCTTTGGCGGGCAGACGCCGACCATCGATGACGCCATGGCAATCGTCCTCGCGGCGCTTTCCCTGCTCGGTCTCGGTATCTTCGGCCCGGGCATTGCCGCCGGCCTTGTCTCCGGTGGCCCGCAGCTGAGCGCGGGGGCCGCGGTCGGCACGGGCCTCGCCGCCGGTGGCGCGCTGATGGCGGCCGGCGGCGCCGCCAGCCTCGCGGTCCGAGGCGGTGGGGCCGCGCTCTCCGCGACGGCGGCCGCGGCGCGCGGAGGTGCGACAACCTACAGCATCGGTGCGGCCGGTCAGTCCGGCATGGCGAGTGTCGCCTCGGGACTGGGTGGCGTCGCACGGGCCGCGGGCTCCGCCGGCGTGACCCCGCTCGCGAACGCCATCACCGGCACGGCCTCAGCCTCCTCGGCCGGTGACGTGCCCGACTGGGCCAAGCGCATGAAGCGCGGCCAGTCGCTTCGCCATGGCGTCTCCGCCGCCGCCCATGCTGTGCGCTCCGGTGACAGCCATGCCGGCGGCTCTTCCGTCTCCCTGTCTGAGAGCGACCGCTCATGAGCCTCTTCAAGCGACCCGCGACCCATTACGGAACTTCGCCCGAGCCGGTCACGCCCTATCAGAAGGCGGCTCAGGTCTGGGACGAGCGCATCGGCTCGGCTCGTGTGCAGGCGAAGAACTGGCGGATGATGGCCTTTGGCAGTCTACTTCTCTCGGCCGGCTTTGCCTCAGCGCTGATATGGCAATCGACGAGGGGCACCGTCGTGCCCTGGGTGGTCGAGGTCGATCGCCTCGGCCAGACGCAGGCCGTGGGGCCTGCCACCGGCGATTATCGCCCGACCGATCCGCAGATCGCCTGGCATCTCGCCCGCTTCATCGAGCAGGTGCGCAGCCTGCCGGCGGATCCCGTCATCGTGCGGCAGAACTGGCTTCGGGCCTATGAGTTCACCACGGATCGCGGTGCCGCCGCGCTCAACGACTATGCCCGCGCCAATGACCCATTCACCCGGGTGGGCAAGCAGCAGATCGCGGTCGAGGTCTCCAGCGTGATCCGCGCTTCGCCGGATTCCTTCCGCATCGCCTGGGTAGAGCGTCGCTACGAGAACGGCCAGCTCGCCGCCACCGAGCGATGGAGCGCGATCCTCACTTTGGTGATCCAGCCGCCGCGCGATGCCGAGCGCCTGCGCACCAATCCCCTCGGCATCTATGTCAACGCCATCAGCTGGTCGCGGGAGATGAGCCAGTGAAAACGTCGATCCGTAAATCCGCATCTCCGGCTTTCCGCCGCTCCGCCTTTGCGGTTCTCCTGCTCTCCGCGACGATGCTGGGCGGCTGCGCATCCGCACCGAAGCCGCCGCAGATCAGCTATGACAGTGACGTGCCGGCGCTGCCGACGGTGCCGACAGTGGTTGCGGATGACCGGCCACGCCCGCTCCATACGCCTCCCGCCTGGACGCCGGCCAAGGGCGGCACGGATGCGAAAACCCCCGTTGCCCGCGTCGAGAACGCCAACGCGGCTGCGCGGGTCGAGCCGCGCCGCGAGGGCTATCACAACGCCATCCAGATCTATCCCTGGAGCGAGGGTGCGCTCTATCAGGTCTATGCCGCGCCCGGCCAGATCACCAACATCGCCTTGGAGCCGGGCGAGAGCCTGACCGGCAGCGGGCCGATCGCGGCAGGCGACACCGCCCGCTGGATCATCGGCGACACGGAGAGCGGCGAGGGCGCGAGGCGGCGCGTGCATGTGCTGGTAAAGCCGACGCGGGCGGACATCTCCACCAATCTCGTCATCACCACCGATCGGCGCAGTTACATGATCGAGCTGCGCGCCGGCGAGAAGCCCTATATGCCGGCTGTCGCGTGGGCCTATCCGCAGGCTCCGGGAGCGCAGCGCCCCAGTGTTCCGCCGACGCCGGTCATCCCGGCCTTCACTGACCGCAACTACCGCTATGCGCTCACCGGCGACACGCCGCCCTGGCGGCCGATGGCCGTCTATGACGACGGGCGCAAGGTCTATGTCGAATTTCCGCGCGGCATCGTGCAGGGCGAGATGCCGCCGCTCTTTGTCATTGGCGCGGATGGCGAAGCCCAGATCGTCAACAGCAGAATCCACCAGAACATCCTGATCGTCGATCGGCTGTTCGGTGCGGCCGAGCTTCGCCTTGGCGGCGGCAAGCGTCCGCAAAAAGTGCGGATCGAGCGCACGGACGGGAGGCCGGCATCATGAGCAGCCCCGGCAATCATGACCTCGAGGCCGATCTTGCCGCTCCGGCCACCGATCACGCCGCGGCCATGCGGCTGCGTCCGGAACCTCCGCGCGTCACCCGTCTTTCGCGCAAAGTGCTGGCTGGCGCCGGGCTGGTCGTCAGCCTCGGCATCGGCGGCGCCCTGATCTATGCGCTGCAGGGGCGCGACAAGGGCACCGGCGGCGAGGAGCTTTATTCCACCCAGAACCGCTCCACTGCCGATGGCCTTGCCGGGCTGCCGCGGGACTACACCGGGCCGATCCTGGGTCCGCCTCTACCCGGCGATCTCGGTCGGCCGATCCTTGAGGCACAGAACCGCGGCCAGCCCGTCGTGCCGCCGACAATGATGGCGCCACAGGTCGATCCTGAGCAGCAGCGGCGTCTTGCGGAACAGGAAGCCGCGCGGACCAGTCGCGTATTCTTCCAAGCTGCGCAGGCTCGCGCGCCGGCCTCGTCAGTGACGGGTGCCTCCGGCTTCAGCGGCCCTGGCTCGACAGGAACGGGCGGCACGTCCTCACCCCAGGATCGCCAGCTTGCCTTCCTCAATGCCGCCGTCGATCGGCGCGTCGTGGCGTCCGATCGGGTCATGGCGCCGGCCTCGCCTTATGTGCTGCAGGCCGGTGCCTTCATCCCGGCCGCGCTGATCACCGGCATCCGCTCCGACCTGCCGGGCCAGATCACCGCCCAGGTGACCGAAAACGTCTATGACAGCCCGACCGGCCGCATCCTGATCATTCCGCAGGGGACCCGGCTGCTCGGGCAGTACGACAATGGCGTCGGCTTCGGGCAGCGCCGGATCCTGCTGGTCTGGAACCGGCTGATCTTCCCCAATGGCCGCTCCATCGTGCTCGAGCGCCAGCCCGGCACGGATGCGCAGGGCTATGCCGGCCTCGAGGACGGCGTCGACATGCATTGGTGGGACCTCGCCAAGGCGATCGGGCTATCGACGCTGCTCTCCGTCAGCGCCGAACTGGCTATGGATGACGAGGACGAACTGATCCAGGCGCTCCAAAGCGGGGCGCAGGACACCATCAACGATGCCGGGCAGGAGATTATCCGCCGGCAGTTGCAGGTCGCGCCTACACTGACCATTCGGCCGGGGTTCCCGGTGCGAGTCATGGTCACCCGTGACCTCGTCCTCGAACCCTACAGGTACTGACCATGGCGAAGCTGAAACTCGGTCCCATCGCGAACGACAAGCCGGTAAAGGTGGCGCTCTCGCTACCCGGCGCGCTGCACCGCGATCTCGTTGCCTATGCCGAGGTGCTCGCGCGAGAAACCGGGCAGCCTGCACCCGATCCCGTGAAGCTTATCGTGCCCATGCTGGAGCGTTTCATCGCCACCGATCGCGAATTCGCCAAGGCGCGGCGCGAGACTGGCAGCAGTGTGGGCATCAGCGCGTCGCTGCCCGCTCCCGGGCCGTCGTCCGTGTGAGGCTGAGCAAGCTGCGCACTGCCGAATTATCGTTTTTGGCGAATAGACCACGGAGTGACACCTCCGCGATGACCGACGACCTGGACACGGTGTCCTACGCCGACTCCCGCCCTCCCCTGACGCCGCCCACCCAACGTGGCCAACGGAGTGGACGCCGCAAAGGCGCGTCTGTGGGGCGACCGAATGCGGCGGCGAGGCGAGCAGCACTTCCGCGCGCCCACGATGTTGATCTCGCTTTTTCAGCTGCATCGGCTGGGCAGCGCTTCGCGCTGTAGCGAACAGACGGCGGGATAAACGTATCGGACCGCGAAAACTGTTTCAAAAACCGTTTCAGCTCATTTGTTTGAAACGGTGAAATCCGGCTAAGTTCTTGAAATTAGTGGCGCGCCCGAAGAGATTCGAACTCCTGACCCCCAGATTCGTAGTCTGGTGCTCTATCCAGCTGAGCTACGGGCGCCCCGCTTTCTCCGCGAAGGGAGGAAGCAATCAATCGCGAGAGGCGGTGCCTGCCGCGAGAGGCCCGTGAGCTACCTCTTTTCGCCGCGCATTGCAACAGGCTCGGCAAACATAGCGCGCCATCCACAGCCATTCACAAGGCCGGCGCCGGATCCGGTCCGGCATGACCGGCTCAGGTTTGGGCGTACCCCGGATGCGGGCTTGAGTTCGATCAAGGTCGCCCGATGTTCAAGATGCACAGATGGCGGCCGAGCCGTGCCGTGCCGCCGGCACGGTCATGGGTGTAAGCTGGCTTCATGTCCCGCGCCGCAGTACCGGCGCGCCTGTCGGCCGGGTCCGCCCGGCGCGCGCATTTCGGGAGGCCGCATGGACGCCAAATCCACACCTGCCAAATCCACCCGCTCCAATGCCACGCATTCCGGGCCCCCACGCGCCACGGCACCGGACCCGGTCCGTCCGGAAGTTCCGGTGGCCGCGCCGGCCCCGGCGAGAGTGCCGGTTCCTTCCTCGTCCCTCGCCGGCCATGAGGAGCCGATCGGCTTTGAAGCATTTCGCGCCCTCGACCGCAGCTCCAGCGCGATGATGGCGCAGATGACCGCGGGACTGTCGCCGGCCGCGCTGTGGCTGGCCTATTCCGACTGGCTGCTCCATCTCGCCAAGTCGCCCGGAAAGCGTGCCGAGCTGCTCCTGAAGGCCCTGACCAAGGCTCAGCGCATGTCCGTGCACGCGCTGCGCGCCGGGCTTGCCGGCCAGCCCCACCCCTGCATCACGCCTCTACCCGGCGACCGGCGGTTCCGCGCCGAGGCGTGGCAGAAAATGCCCTTTGCGCTCTGGTATCAAAGCTTCCTGCTGACCCAGCAATGGTGGCACAACGCCACGCGTGGCGTGCCCGGCGTCTCGCCGCACCATGAGAACGTGGTCGCCTTCACCGCGCGCCAGCTCCTCGACATGGTGTCGCCCTCGAACTTCCCGCTCACCAACCCCGAGGTGATCCAGCGCACGACGGAGACCGGCGGGCGCAATCTCCTCGACGGCTTCCGCCGATTCGTCGACGACGCCACCCGCCATGCCGCCGGCGAGCCGCCGGCCGGGTCGGAGGCGTTCCGTGTCGGACACGAGGTGGCGGTGACGCCGGGCCAGGTGGTCTATCGCAACCACCTGATCGAACTGATCCAGTACGCGCCCGCCAGCGCGCAGGTAAAAGCCGAACCGGTGCTGATCGTGCCGGCCTGGATCATGAAGTTCTATATTCTTGATCTGTCGCCGCATAATTCGCTGATCCGCTACCTCGTCGAGCGCGGGCACACGGTGTTCTGCCTGTCCTGGCGCAATGTCGACGCGACCGATCGCGATCTCGGGCTGGAGGATTATCGCCGTCTCGGCATCATGGCGGCGCTCGACGCAGTTCGCGCCATCGTGCCGGAAGCGCGCATCCACGCGCTCGGCTATTGCCTCGGCGGCACGCTGCTCTCCATCGCCGCCGCCGCCATGGCCCATCAGGGCGACGACCGGTTGGCCTCGGTCACGCTGCTCGCGGCGCAGACCGACTTCAGCGAACCGGGCGAGCTGGAGCTGTTCATCGACGACAGCCAGCTCGACTATCTCGACAGCATGATGTGGCAGCGCGGCTATCTCGATGCCTCGCAGATGGCCGGCGCGTTCCAGCTCCTGCGCTCGAACGACCTGATCTGGTCACGCCTGCTGCATGACTATCTGATGGGCGAGCCCCCCGCCATGAACGACCTCATGGCCTGGAACGCCGACACCACGCGCATGCCCTACCGCATGCATTCGCAATATCTGCGCTCGCTGTTCCTCGATAACGACTTGGCCGCCGGGCGCTACGTGGTGGACGGGCACCCGGTGGCGATCCAGAACATCCGCGTGCCGATCTTCGCCGTCGGCACGGAATGGGATCATGTCGCGCCGTGGCAGTCGGTCTACAAGATCCACTATCTCAGCGACGCCGACGTTACTTTCGTGCTCACCAATGGCGGGCACAATGCCGGCATCGTCAGCGAGCCCGGCCATGCCGGCCGCCATTACCGGATCGGCCACAAGGCCGCGCGCGACCCCTGCCTCGACGCCGAGAACTGGAGCGAGCGCGCCGAACTACGCGAGGGCTCGTGGTGGCCGGCCTATGCCGCTTGGCTGGACGAGCGCTCGTCGCCCGAAGCCGTCGCGCCCCCGGCCATGGGCGCCCCCGAACGGGGGTTTCCCGCGCTGGAGCAGGCACCGGGCAGCTATGTCCATCAGCGCTGAGGCGTCATTCTCGACCGCGACGGGCCGGCGGACGCCGACGCTTCCCCGGGAGACCGGCTCCTGAGCATCCCTCAAAAGCAACGGGGGCGCCTTGAGCGCCCCCGAAACGTCAAACGGCCGCGACCTGTGTCACGAAGCCCGAATCAGGCGATCTTCTTGGCCCGGCCGCGGCCCTTGGCCGGCGCAACGGCGACGGGCTTCTTACGCTGCTGGCCGAGACCCATCTTCTTGGCGAGATTGGAACGCGCCTCAGCGTAGCTCGGCGCAACCATCGGGTAATCATTGGGAAGACCCCACTTCGCCCGGTAGTCTTCCGGCGTCATGTTGTACTTCGTCCGCAGATGACGCTTGAGCGACTTGAACTTCAGCCCGTCCTCAAGGCAGATGATATATTCCGGCGTCACCGACTTCTTGACCGGGATTGCCGGCTTCAGGACTTCCTCGACGACAACCGGAGCGGGCGCCGTCAGACGAAGCAGAGCGCCGTGCACCTTGGCGATGAGGTCAGGAAGCTCGGTCGACGGAACGGAATTATTGCCGACAAAAGCCGCGACGACATCAGCCGTGAGTCCCAAATAATCAACCGCCGAAGCATCCTGTTCCGACATCTAAACTCTCCTTTGCAAGGCCTGTACGCGTGTAACACCGTCACAGATAACGTCAACAAATATCTCGTGTCTTAATTCGCGTCATCTTGAAAATAGGTCCTAGAAAAATCCAGCATTCGCCTGCGCTTTCAGCACCGCGCCGTGGGCACAGGCCGCGCGATATTTCAAATTTATGATAAATGAACGGGTGGGACCATTGGTTATGGGATAGGGCGACCGCCATCCAATCGCATTGCTGCATTGCATACAGCACGTGACCGGCCGTGCTGTTTTCGCCGGCGATTCGGGCGACCGACATCAGCATTCGGGTCTTTTATGTCGTATGCCACAAGATCAGATGGCCGCGTTATTCATATAGATGATCGAAGAACGCACGTTCCAGTGCCACCGCCCGCTGGAAATAGCCTGACGCCTCGGCCTGCCCCGCCGCGTCCGCCCGCGCGCCGGCGCGGTCGAGCTCGCCGCGCAGCCAGGTCACAAAGGCGCGGAAGCCGTCATTATTGTGCAGCGTGATCCATTCGGCATGGACGAAATCCGCCGGCAGCACCGCCTCGGCCCGGTCGGCCCAGTCGAGATACAGCCATTCGGCGACGGTGAGCACGGCGAGGCCGTTCAGATAGCGCCCGCTCTGCGCCGCCTCGCGCATCAGCGCCTGGAATCCCAGCGTCGGCGCGGTCAGCGCGGGGGCGATGCGCTCGCCGGCCGGCACGTCCAGCGCATCGAAGGCGCGCTGGAAATAGGTGTTCTCGTCGCTGGTGATCATCGCCGCGAACTGCGCGAAGCGGATGCGCGAGGGATAGAGGTCGGCGGTGGCGATCGCCATGCCGAGCAGCGCCACGAAACGGTCGATGAACTGGTAGTCCTGCGTCAGGTAACGGACCATGACATCGGGCGCCACCGTCCCGGCAAAGATCTCGTCGACGAAGCGGTGCCCGGTCGCCGCCTGCCAGTTCTCGCCCGCTTCCGCGCGCAGCCGATCGGAAAAGCCGGTCATCCTCGCCTCCCATGGGTCCCTAGGCTGTATCGCAACGCAGGCGGCGCGCGTCGAGAGGGGGAGGGCCGGAACGGCGCCGCTACATGCGGATGGTCTGACCGCCATCGACCACGAGAACATGCCCGTTGACGAAGGAGGCCTCGTCCGAGGCGAGGAACACCGCCGCGCCGCCGATTTCCGCCGGCCGCCCCCAACGACCGGAGGGAACGCGGATATCGACGAAGGCGGAGAAGGCCGCGTCCTCGACCAGGCCCTGATTGGTCTCGGTGGCGAACATGCCCGGCGCGATGGCGTTGGAGGTGATGCCGGCGCGGGCATAATCCACCGCCAGCGCCCGCATCAGCCCGGTCAGCCCGGCCTTGGCGGCGGTGTAGACCGGGTCGTTGCGGTTCGCGACATGGCCGGCGATCGAGGTCACGGTGATCAGCCGGCCATGGCCGCGAACCGCCATGCGCCCGGCCGCCGCGCGCGCCAGCATCATCGGGCCGATCAGATCGGTTCCGATCAGCGCCGCCGCCTCGCTCGCGGAGAAATCGGCCAAAGCGCGCCGGTCGCGGGCGCCCACATTATTGATGAGTATGTCGAGAGCACCGTATCGGGCCTCGATGGCCTCGATCGCGGCAACGCCGGCATCCGTGTCCGCGACGTCGAACGGCGCGATCCCGACCTGCGCGCCCTCGACCATGCCGCGCAGCGCCTGCGCCGCCGCTTCCAGCCGTGCGGCATCGCGCCCGTTCAGCATGACCGTCGCCTGCGCCGCCGCCAGCGCCTTCGCCATTTCGAAACCGAGCCCGCGCCCGGCACCGGTGACGAGCGCGGTGCGCCCGGCCAGGCAGAAGGGCGGGCGGGAC
>NZ_JAZDRM010000043.1:0-31316 GCF_047501495.1 Ancylobacter sp. G4_0304
CCCCGCGCCCGCCCCGCCGGCCGATCCGTCGGCGCTGCGTCCGCTCGACGGCCTCGCCGACGACCGCGACGCCCTCGACCCCGGCAGCCGGGTGATCCTCGTGGTGGAGGACGATCTGCCCTTCGCCCGCATCCTGCGCGACCTCGTCCATGAGCTGGGCTTCAAATGCGTGGTGACCACTACTGCCGATGACGGCGTGCTCGCCGCGCGGCGCTATCTGCCGCACGCCGTGATCCTCGACATGGGCCTGCCGGACCATAGCGGCATGACCGTGCTGGACCGGATGAAGCGCGACGTCGCCACCCGGCATATCCCGGTGCATGTCGTCTCGGCCAACGATTATGTCGAGACCGCCATGTCCTACGGCGCCGCCGCCTTCATGCTGAAGCCGGTGAAGCGCGAGGAGCTGGCCAGCGCGCTGGACCGGCTGGAGACCCGGCTGTCGCAGCCGATGCGGCGTATCCTGATCGTCGAGGACGACCCGGCGCAGCGTCTGGGTCTCGGCGAACTGCTCGCCACGAAGGATGTCGAGACCGTCGGCGTCGCCAGCGCCGCGGAGGCACTGGCTCGGCTCGGGGCGGAGACCTTCGACTGCATGGTGCTCGACATGACGCTCCCGGACGCCTCCGGCCTCGACCTGCTCGAACAGCTCGACGCCGATGAGGGCGCGTCCTTTCCGCCGGTGATCGTCTACACCGCCCGCGACCTGACGGCGGACGAGGAGCTGCGGCTGCGGCGCTATTCCAAGTCGATCATCATCAAGGGCGCGAAGTCGCCGGAGCGGCTGATCGACGAGGTGACGCTGTTCCTGCATCAGGTCGTCTCCGACCTGCCGGAACGCCAGCAGCGCCTGCTGGCGGCCTCGCTCAACCGCGATGCCCTGCTCGACGGGCGGCGCATCCTCGTGGTCGAGGACGATGTGCGCAATGTGTTCGCCATCACTAGCATCTTCGAGCCGCACGGCGCGGCGGTGCAGATCGCGCGCAACGGCCGCGAGGCGCTGCAGGCGCTGGACCGGGTGGAGAGCGAGGGCGCGTCCTCCATCGACCTCGTGCTGATGGACGTGATGATGCCGGAAATGGACGGCCTCACCGCCACGCGCGAAATCCGCGCGCGCCCCGCCTGGCGCGGGCTGCCGGTCATCATGCTGACCGCGAAGGCGATGGCGGACGACCAGGAAGAGTGCCTCGCCGCCGGCGCGAACGACTATCTCGCCAAGCCGCTCGACGTCGACAAGCTGCTCTCGCTCGCCCGCGTATGGATGCCGCGATGACCGCACTCCCCCCGGCCGGCGCCACCGAGACCATCGAACTCGACCTTCTGCTTGAAGCGATCCATCGCGCCTATCACTACGATTTCCGGTCCTATTCCCGTGCGTCGGTGCGCCGGCGCGCCGAGCTGCTGCGCCAGCGGCTGGGCTGCCCCACGCTCTCGCAGGTGCAATCGCGCCTGCTGCACGAGCCGGAGCTGCTGCCGGTCATGATCGATTGCATGACCGTGCAGGTCAGCGAGATGTTCCGCGATCCCGCCTATTTCCGCACGCTACGCGAGAAGGTGGTGCCGCATCTGCGCACCTTCCCCTCGCTGAAAGTGTGGGTCGCGGGGTGCAGCGCGGGCGAGGAGCTGTATTCGCTGGCGATCCTGTTCCGCGAGGAAGGGCTGGAACAGCGCACCATGTTCTACGCCACCGAAATCAATCCGGCGGCGCTCGCAAAGGCGCAGGCGGGAATCTACGACCTCGACCGCATTCCGCTGTTCACCGCCAATCACCGCAATTCCGGCGGCCATTCCTCGCTCTCGGACTATTACACGGCGGCCTATGGCGCGGCGGTGTTCGACAAGACGCTGCGCGCGCGCACCGTGTTCGCCGAGCACAGTCTCGCCTCGGACGAGGTGTTCTCCGAGATGCACCTGATCTCGTGCCGCAACGTGCTGATCTATTTCGACCAGGCTTTGCAGGACCGCGCATTCGCCCTGTTCCGGGATTCGCTGGCGCGCGGCGGCTTCCTGGGCCTCGGCATGAACGAGAGCCTGCGCTTTTCCTCCCACCATGCCGCCTTCGCGTCTTTCGCGCGGGAGGAGCGCATCTACCGACGCACCGCCACGGCAATCAGCAGGGAGGCCGATCATGTTGTCGCATGAGCCGATCAAGTTCCTGCTGGTCGACGACATCGAGGAGAATCTGCGGGCGCTTGAAGCGCTGCTCCGCCGCGACGGCCTTGCCCTCTACAAGGCGCGCTCGGGCACCGAGGCGCTGGAGCTGCTGCTCGCACACGACTTCGCCCTCGCCTTGCTCGACGTGCAGATGCCGCAGATGGACGGGTTCGAGCTTGCCGAGCTGATGCGCGGCACCGGGCGCACGCGCGGGGTGCCGATCATCTTCATCACCGCCGCGGCGACCGACGAGGGCCGGCGCTTTCGCGGCTATGAGGCCGGGGCGGTGGATTTCCTGCACAAGCCGGTTGATCCGCTGATCCTGAAGACCAAGGCGCAGGTGTTCTTCGACATCGCCCGCCAACACCGCCAGCTGGCGCGGCAGAAGGACGAGCTTGCCTCCAGCGCCGCGCAGCTGCGCCTCGCGCTGGAGCGGCTTCAGGCCCATACCGACAATTCCCCGCTCGCCATCGTCGAATTCGACGCCGGCTTCCGGATTGTCGCATGGTCGAAGGGCGCCGAGCGCCTGTTCGGCTGGACGCCGGCCGAGATGATCGGCCACCGGCTGGATGAACTGGGCTGGGTGCCGGAGAGCTGCGTCGGCGCGCTGATGGCGATGTTCTCCTCTTCCATGGCCGACGCCTCGCACAGCCGGGGCCACGACGATGTGCGCTGCCGGACCCGCGACGGCACCGTGCTGGAATGCGAATGGTACAGCTCGGTGCTGCGGCAGGCCGATGGCACGCCACTTTCGCTCGGCGTGCAGATCCTCGACGTCACCGCCCGCCATCGCGCGGAAGAAACCCGCCGGCTGCTGATCGGCGAACTGAACCACCGGGTGAAGAACACCCTTGCCAGCGTGCAGGCCATCGCCACCCAGACCCTGCGCTACACCCGCAGCCCCGAGCAGTTCTCGGGCACGTTCTCGGGGCGAATCCAGTCGCTCGCGCGCGCCCATTCCATGCTGAGCAACACCACCTGGCAGGATGCCAGCCTTGCCGAGCTGATCCACGACCAGATCGACCTCGGCACCGTCGATCCGGCGCGGCTTTCCGCGCGCGGGCCGGAGGTGAAGCTCGCCCCGCAGACCGCGCTGCGCCTCGCGCTGATCCTGCACGAGCTCTCGACCAACGCGATCAAGTACGGCGCCTTCGCCAATGATGTCGGCCGGGTCGAGCTGGACTGGACGGTGGAGGGCGACCGGCTGGAGCTGCGCTGGCGGGAGACAGGGGGCCCGCCGGTCTCCGCGCCGGTGAAGCGCGGCTTCGGCTCGACGCTGATCGAGAGCAGCCTCAAATCCGACGGCGGCTCGGCGGTCGCGACCTATAGCGGCGATGGCGTGCTCTGGGAGCTGGCCATGGTGCTCGGCAACCCTGAGCCGATTCCGATGCCGCCCCCCGCGCCACGCCACGACATCACGCCCGCCGCCCCACCGCCGCCAGCGAGCCACATCGAGGGGCGCCGCTTCCTCGTGGTGGAGGACGAGACGCTGGTGGCGCTGGAGCTGATCGCGCTGTTGGAGAGCGCTGGAGCGCGGGTGTTCGGGCCGGCGGGAACCATCGCCGATGCGCTGGCGCTGATCGAGAAGGAGCAGATCGACGCGGCGTTCCTCGACGGCAATCTGCACGGCATGCCGGTTCATGAGGTGGCGGCGGCGCTGAGCCGGCGCGGCATACGTTTCTGCTTTGTCAGCGGCTATGGCCGCGAGGGCCTGCCCCCGGCCTTCGCCGGCGCGCCGGTGGTCGCCAAGCCCTTCAGCCAGCGTCAGATTCTCGACGAGGCCGTGCGCCTCACCGCACGCGAGCCCAACGTCGTGCCGCTGCGCGCCGGCGCGCCGGGGTGAGGAGAGCTGCCGCCGCCGCTCACCTCACCACGCCGAGCTGCCAAGGGACGCTTTGCCAAGGGACGCTCTGCCAAGGGACGAACTCGTTGCGATCCTGGCCCGGCATTTCGGGCTTGGAGCGCCGGCCCGCGGCGATGTCCAGCGCCAGCCGGAAGATCTGCCGCCCCTTTTCCTCGATTGGGACGCCATCGAGCACGGCGCCGCAATTAATGTCCAATATCACGGCCGCGACGTTGCCGCCGACTTGGCCAATCAGGAAGGGTGGAAGCTGACCATCCCCTGCCAGGACCCGCTCCGCACCTGGAGGGATGGCGAGTTGTGGGCATCCATGGAACAAGTCTTCCATCGCGACTGAACGCAACCGAAGGAGAGCCGTCATGGCCAGTCTTGAGGGGAAGACCGTCCTCGTCACCGCCGCCGCGCAGGGCATCGGCCGCGCCAGCGCGCTCGCCTTCCTCGCCGCCGGGGCCAGGGTGTTCGCCACCGACATCAACGAGGCCGCGCTGGCCGGGCTGCCGGCCTCGGACGCCCTGGTCGCGGCGCGGCTCGACGTCTTGGACGGCGCCGCCGTGGCCGGCTTTATCGCCGGCATCGGTCCGGTCGACGTGCTGTTCAACTGCGCCGGCGTGGTGCATCCGGGCGGCATCCTCGACATGAAGGACGAGGAGCTCGACTTCGCCTTTGACCTCAATGTGAAGTCGATGGTGCGCACCATCCGCGCTGTGCTTCCCGGCATGGTGGAGCGGCGCGCGGGCGCCATCATCAACATGTCCTCGGTCGCCTCGTCGGTGAAGGGCGTGCCCAATCGCTGCGCCTACAGCGTCACCAAGGCCGCCGTCATCGGCCTCACCAAATCGGTGGCCGCCGACTATGTCGCCCACAATATTCGCTGCAACGCCATCTGCCCCGGCACGGTGGAGAGCCCCTCGCTGCAGGAGCGGCTGCGTGCGCAGGGCGATTACGACACGGTGCGCGCGGCGTTCATCGCCCGCCAGCCGATCGGCCGCATCGGCACGCCGGAAGAAATCGCCGACCTCGCCGTCTATCTGGCGGGCGCCACCTACACCACGGGCCAGGCCTTCGCCATCGACGGCGGCTGGGTGATGTGACCTGCCTTTCCTGAAGGACAGCACCATCAAGCTGGCACGCTACGGCGAGCGGGGCGGGAAAAGCGGGGCATATCATCCCGACCGGCTGCCGCCCGGCCTCACGGCCGCCGCAGCCATCGTGATGCGGCGATCTGCTGCGATCGCCGGAAGCCCGGAGCATAGTCCCCGCGCTTCCGCATTGTTGATCCGCCAGAGCCGCACAGGTCAGCTCGCAGCTGTCGACGCCGTCCGATTGGCGGCGTGTCGCTCGATCCTTACTTCAGCGACAGCGCCAGCCCGCTCAGATCGAGGCTGACGATGAGGCCCTTCTGCTCGCCGCCCAGTTCCAGCACGGCGCCGTTCTGGTTGGTGAGAACGACGACCTGCGCGCCCTTTCCGAGCGCGGCGCCGGCACCGCCCTGGGCATAGACCCCGGAGATGTCGGAGGGGCGCTGGATATTCTTGACCGTTCCATGCAGGCGCGTTTCCGACGCGCCGAACGTGAAGCCATAGCTCAGCCCACCGACGGAGAGCGGATATTTGCGGCCCTGAAACGTCAGCACGCCATCTCCGCCTGATCCGCCGACCACGAACCCGGCCTTCAGGATGCGGATGGTGACTGTGCCCTCAGCGGCGCTCGCCATCGATACGGCGCCGATGAGCGCAGCCAATGCGAGCAGGCCGACCCTTAGTACCGACAAGACCTTCACGATACCCTCCAAACCACAGCGATGCGCCATGTTGCCCATCGTCAGACAACGCCCACTGTGGCGGTTGGTTGCCCGACAATCAATCGCGAAACAGAACGCCTTTTCGCTGTGGGAGAGGCGCATGATGGCGGCGTTTCGACAAACATTCCGGGGCGAAGGCCGGCACGGCCGCGGCCGGTTCCGATAGAGGCCCAAAAGCTCGGTAGCGTCGACCAGCGCGGGCAATGCCGGCGGCGCCTTGCGGCATGTTCTGCGTCTGTCTGCGCGATCTGCAACGGGGCTGAGCACGTCCGGCTTCAGCGCCGCCCGCGGTGTGTCGCGGGATCGTCATCGTGCCACCTTCTCCGCAGATACCCGCCCGTCCTCGAAATGAACGATGCGGTCGAACAGGTCGGTCGAGCGCGGATCATGCGTGATCACCACCACGGCCGTTCCTCGGGTGCCGGCGATGCGGCGGAAGATCTCCATCACCTGACGGCCGCGTACGCTGTCCAGCGCCGCCGTCGGCTCGTCGGCGAGGATGAGCGGCGGTGCGTTGGCGAGCGCCCGCGCCACCGCCACGCGCTGTTGTTCGCCACCCGACAGCTTCGCGGGGAGGTTATCGGCGCGGTGCGCGAGATCGAGCGCGGCGAGCAGGCGCCTTGCATGCGCGCGGGCGTCGGCCGGGGCGATATCGGCGAGCTCCAGGCTCAGCGCAACATTCTCCGCCGCCGACAGGAACGGGATCAGGTTCGCCTTCTGGAACACGAAGCCGATGCGCTTGCGCCGCGTCTCGCGCAACGCGTCGAGGTCGGCGCCGGCATGAGAGACACGCTGGCCCGCGAGCCAGACCTCGCCGGAGGTCGGGTTCTCCAGAAGTCCGGCCAGCATGAGGAAGGTGCTCTTGCCCGAGCCGCTGGGTCCGAAGATGCCGACCAGTTCGCCGGCGGCGATGTCGAGCGATACCCCGTCGAGCGCACGCACCACACCGCCGCCGGCGGCGTAGTGCCGCGACAGCGCCCGCACCGAGAGCACCGGCGGATCGCTCATGACAGCACCTCGCGCGCGCTGATCCGCGAGGCCCGCGCGATCCCCACCCAGGCCGCCGCGGCGCAGACCAGGGCGAGGGCCAGCCCGATCTGCCCGAGATCGGTTGGCAGCATCACCACCCGACGCGGAAAAAGCGGAAAGACCAGCGAGGCCAGGGCGATGGCGAGCACGTAGCCGGCAATGCCGATCAGCCCCGCCTGCTGGCCGATGAGACCGACCACGACGCTCTCGCGGGCACCCATCAGCTTGAGCAGCGCGATCTCGTGCAGCTTCTCGACCGTCATCATGTAGACGATGAGCGACACCACCACGGCGGTGATGAGGAGGATCATCCCGGTGAAGGTGAGGATCTGCAGCCGCAGCTTCCAGAGCCGGGCATTGAGCATCAGGTCGCGCTGCTCGCCCGTCGTCATCACCCGCACGTCGCCCCAGCGCTGCATGGCGGCGATCACGCGCGCGGCGTCCGCGGCAGGATTGAGCCGGACCAGCACCGCTGAGATCTTGCTCTCCTGCGCCACCGAGCTCGCATCGGCGGTGACGGCAGCGCCGTTTCCGGCAGCGCGAGCCAGATGGATTTCTTCCGAGGTACGCCGGCGCGCGATGGCGGCCGCGTCGTTGATGCCGACGAACAGCAGCCCGTCGCCGGCCGAATCCACCATGTCTCGCGTGAGCCCGACGACGGTGTAGACGTCCCGCGCGAGCTGTATCCGGTCGCCGACCTTCAGGCCGGTGCTGGTGTCTGCCACCGCCTCGTAGCGGCTGCCGCCAAGCCAGCGGCCTTCGGCAAGCGGCAGCCAGCGCCCGTCGTCGCCCGGCACATCGACGCCGGTCACGGTCGCGCGGCGCGAGGCACCGGCGAAGCTGAACTGCTGGCTGAACTGGGTGAAGCGCCGCACATTCGCGACACCCGGCACCCCCTCCACGCGCCGGTCCATGTCGGATGACACCGCCGAACCTTCGGCAAACGGCCCGGCGCGCTCGCCCTGCACGACCCAGAGGTCGGCATCGATCCGGTCGATGATCAGCAGCGCGTCCTCGACGATGCCGCGATAGAGGCCGGTCATGCCGATCACCGCCATGACGAGGAAGGCGACGCCGAGCGCGGTGAGCGCGAAGCGGGTCGGGGCGTGCAGCGTGTCCTTTAGCGCGAGGTTCATGTGGCCGGTCCGGCAAGGCGCACGCGCATGAACGGGTAGAGCTCGCCGGGCTTGAGGATTGTCTGGCCGGCGTCGAGGCCGCGGCGAATCTCGACGCGCTGCGTGCCGGCCGCGCCCAGCGTCACCTCGCGCCATCGCGCGCGGGCGTGGGAGGCGACCCAGACGCCCGGATGGCCGTCGCGCCAGGCGAGGAACGAGGCCGGCACGGTCAGCACCGGGCCGCGCCGCTCGATCACGATGCGCGCCATGCCTCGCTGGCCGAGCGCCCAGTTGGAGGGCAGCGTATCGAGCGCGATGTCGATCTCGAACTCCCTCGTCTCCTGATCGACCTCACGTCCGAGCCTGAGGACGTGGCCCGGAATCGCGTCTTCCGCGCGGGAGAAGGTGACCTGCGCCGGCTGTCCCGGCAGCACGGCGGCTATGGCGCTCTCATCCAGCCGGGCGGTCAGCACGAGACTTGTGGGATCGACGATGTGCAGCAGCTCGCTGCCCGGCGACAGCATCTCGCCGACATGGCGCGTGCGAGATACCACCACGCCGGAGATCGGCGCGCGCAGCACGCTGTCGTCGAGCTGGGCGCGGGCAACCGCGATGCGCGCCGTCGCGGCGTCGCGCTCGGCCTCCGCCTGCTCGACGGCGCGGCCGGCACGCGTGAGATCGGCTTCAGCCTGACGGCGGGCGGCGAGCGCGTCTTCCAGCCCGGCCTCGCTGGCAACGCCCTTGGCCAGCAGGGCGACCTGACGCTCATGCGTCGCGCGCGCCTTCTCCAATGTCGCGACGGCCCGGTCGCGCTCGGCTTGCGCGGCGCTCACCGCGCGCTCGGCGGCATGGGCGCTTGCCTTGGCGGCGTCGAACGCGCCGCTGAGATCGTCGAAGGCGAGGCGGGCGAGTGTCTCGCCCTTGGCGACCACATCGTTCCGGTCGACGGCGAGTTCGTCTATGCGGGCCTGGATTCGGCTGCCGACGCTGGCCTCGGTCAGTGCGGCCAGCGTGCCGGGTCCCTGCAGCGCGACGTCCAGCATGCCCGGCCGGAGAACCTCGCCCTCCACCGCATGCGGATAGAGGTAGCGCACACCAGGAAACCCGATCGCCACAACCGCCGCGGCGAGAGCGGCGAGCCAGATCCCGCGGCGGCGGCGCGGGCGCGGCAGCGGCGCCTCAAGCGAGAGGAACGGGTCGAGGCCGGGCTGGACGTTCATGACGAGAGCTTCCGGGAGAGGGACACCGGGAAGCCGGTCACTGCGCGGACGCAGCCTTGGCGGCGACCAATGCGTCCTTGCAGGGCTGGGAGATCTTGTCCGGATTCGCCTTGATGCACTGGAGGATGCGCCCGCCGCCCGGCTGCACGCCGGGGCAGGTGGCGCGGATGTCCGCCTCGCAGGCGGCGCGCACGGCCTTCGCCTGTGCGGGAGGGAGGTTCTGAGCCGAGGCGGCTCCGGCGAAGGTGGCGCCGAGCAGGGTGGCGAAAGCCAGCACGATGCCGGCACGGAGGAAGAACGTACGATCCATGAGGTCGGCTCCTTTGGAGAGTTGGCAGGACCATGGAGCCCGCGCGGCCGGGGGCGACTGGCTGCGACGGGCTCCATGGCGGGTAGGCTCGCGCCTGCCGTGCCGCCGGGAACGGGTGTGGGGTACTCGGCGACGGTGGCAACCATGGCCGGGGCGTTTTGCGGCCGTGTCTCGGCGCGGAGGCTTTTTGTTGCAGTTTGTATCGCCGCTGGCGGTACGGCTTGCGCGGCTCCGTCGTCGCTGTCATGCCAGAGTCATGACAGCCGCAAGAGTGCTTCTGGTCGAGGATGACCGCGACATTCGCAGCCTGCTCGTCGATTTCCTTGGCGGCGAGGGCTACGATGTCGAGGCGGTCGCCAGCGGCGCCCTGATGGACCGGGCTCTGATACGCGGCATGCCCGACCTCATCATCCTCGACATCATGCTGCCCGGCGAGGACGGGCTGTCGATCTGCCGGCGGCTCCGGACCCGGAGCCGGGTGCCGATCCTCATGCTCACCGCCAAGCACGACGATATCGACCGCATTGTCGGGCTGGAAATCGGCGCCGACGATTATCTCGGCAAGCCGTTCAACCCGCGCGAATTGCTGGCGCGCATCCGGGCGCTGCTGCGTCGGGCCTCTGGGCCCCTGGCGGCGGGCCTGCCGGAGCGGCGACGGCGGCGTTTCTCCGGGCTGGTCGCCGACCTCGATGCGCGCACGGTAGTGGACGCGGGCGGGCAGCGCGTCACTCTCACCACCGCCGAATTCGACCTGCTGATCTGCTTCCTCGAACGGCCCGGCCGCGTGCTCTCGCGCGACCAGCTGCTCGACTGGACGCGCGGGCGCGCGGGCGGCGATCCGTTCGACCGCACCATCGACGTCACCGTCTCGCGGCTGCGTAGCAAGCTGTCCCGCAGCATCGGCGAGGCTGAGCATCCGATCACCACCGTGCGCAATGTCGGCTACCTGTTCTCGGCCGACGTGCGCGAGGACTGAGGGAGCTCGCCATGCGCCTCGGCCTGCTCGCCCGCATCATTCTGATCGTCGCGGTGGCGTTTTTCGCCATTCAGCTGCTGGCGCTGTTCTTCTATTTCGGGTTCGGCGCGGGAGAGGGGCGCCGGACGCTTGGCGAGGGCTCGCCCTCGTTGCCTCGGCAGGTCGCCTCTCTGGTCCAGCTGGTCGACGAGGTGCCCGCCGGCCTTCGCCCCGCCCTGCTCGAAGCCTTCAGCGAGAACGGCCGCACCGCCACGATCCTTTCCGCCCTGCCGGACGGTTTGACCCGCACCAGCGGGCTAATCCGCGTCGAGCGTTCGATCCGCGCCGCATTGGCGCTGCGTGGCGCGCAGGGGCGTCAGGTCTGGGCACGGCTCGACGGGCGCAGCGAGAGCGGGCGCGGCGATGCTCTGAGCATCTATGTCGAGCTCGCTGATGGCGGCTATCTCTGGCTCGATGTCGAGGACCGCGTCACCATCCGGCTGCTCGGCGTGCCCATCGGTTTTTTCGCCGGCCTGTTCGGTGTCCTCGTCGCTCTGGCCGCGCTGCTGGCGGTGGCACGGGAGATGCGGCCGATCACCCGCCTCGCCCGCGAGGTCGACCGGGTGGGCGAGGGCATCGACCCTGTCGCGATCCCCGAGCGCGGCGCGCCGGAGCTGCGCAAGCTGATCCGCGCGGTGAACGCGATGCAGGAGCGCATCGCCGCGCTGGTGCGCAACCGCACCCTGACGCTCGGCGCAATCTCGCATGATTTGCGCACCTATCTGACCCGCCTGCGATTGCGTGTCGAGATGATGCCCGAGACGCGCTATCGGGACGGCGCCATCGCCGATGTCGAGGCCATGCAGGCGCTGGTCGCCGACACGCTCGACTTCGCGCAGGATTCCTTCGCGCCGACAGAGCCAGCCTGCGCCGACCTCGCCGCCGCGCTGCGCGCCTACGCCGCCGAGCAGGACGATGACCGCATCGTGCTCGACCTGCCGGATCATCCGGTGCCTGTCGCCATCGGCGACAAGGCGCTCGCGCGTGTAATCGCCAACCTGGTCGGCAACGCCCTGCGCTACGGCGAGCGCGCCTTCGCCGGCATCGAGGCGGATGGCGCTCCTGTCGTTCTGGTCATCGAGGATGAAGGCCCCGGCATCCCGGTCGAGGAGCGTGAGCGCGTCTTCGAGCCGTTCCATCGGCTGGAGACGTCGCGCAACCGCGACAGCGGCGGCACGGGCCTCGGCCTGACCATCGTCCGGAGGCTGGTCGAGCGGCACGGCGGCGACATCGCGCTCGGCAGCAGCGGGCGCGGCGGGCTCGCCGTCAGGGTGACGCTGCCGCGGGCAGAGCCGCCGGGCTGATACAAATCGACATGCCGCGTTTCGAGCGGAGACACCTTGGCCGCCCACCCTTGCCGCTCCTCAACGGCAAAGGAGCAAAGCCATGAAGATCTTCCCCTCCACCCTGTCGGCGCGGATCGCCGGCAGGGCCGCCGCCCTCGTCCTGGTCGCAGCCGGCGCGCCGCCGACGCCGGGACATGGGCAGGAGATCACCGGGCCGCTCGCGGCTCCCACCGAGGCGGCGGGGCCGTGGGAATGCGAGGGGCCGCCCTTCGCGGACGAGGCCGGACCCGCCCTCGATCCCGTCGCGATGCGGCTCATAGCCGCCCTGCTGCTCTCCGCGCAGGAGACGGCGCTCGGCATCCGCGCCGACCAGATGGACGCCTGGCGCGGTTACACCACGGCGCTGATCGCGCTTCTGCCCTCGGGCGAGCGGTTCGAGCGCTGGACAGACAATAAGCGGCGCGGTGAGGCGGAGGCCTTCGATCTCGCGCAGGACATCGCCGGAGCCGCCATCGAACGGGCGCAGAAGGCTCGTGCGCTGCAGGAGGCCATCTCCAAGCTCAAGGCGGCGCTGACGCCCGAGCAGATGCGCATGGCCAGGCAGATGCAGGAGAAACTGGTCGAACGGATCGTCCATTTCGTGCAATGGCGGCGCGGCGAGGGCCTTGGTGTCCCGCTTTGAATCGGCGCCCGCTCTGATGTGACGGAGCTGAAAACGAAAAGGCCGGGAGCGCAGGCCCCCGGCCTTTTTGCTGGACGGCGCCAGCTCACCAGCGCTGGAAGCTGCGGGAGCTGCTATGCACGCCGCCGCGGGGGCCGACGGCCGTGCGATTGGTCGTGCAGCCCTGTCCGGCGGCGCAGTCGCGGGTGCGCGCCGCCACGCCGCCATGGGGGCCTTCCGTGACGCGGGTTGAGCTGCAGGCCCCGCCGGTGCAGACGCGGGTCTGTGCCGTCGAGCCGCCGTAAACCCCCGTGGCGCCGCGGACGCCGACGCAGGCGCCTCCCGCGCAGGTAATGGTGCGATTGGCCGACGTCACGCGCGGTGCGACATGGGGCGGGTAGGCGGCCCAATGCCGATACCAGGGATAGGCCACGTAATGGCGGTCCCAATAGACCCGGTTGAACGACACGACGGTGATGCCGACCGCCGGCGCTACCGGCGCGGTCAGTACAACCGGCGCGCCGCGATAGACGACCTGGATGTAGTTCGCCGCCACCCAGCCGCGATACGGCCCGAAGCCGATGTCGCACCAGCTATAGCCGGCAACGCAGCCGAAGGTGGTGATGGCGGCGCCCGTCGGCACGACGGTGACCGCGGGATACACGGTCGATGGTCCGGCGCGCAGATTGACGTTGGCGACGGCGACGGCCGTTGTGGCGGCGCTGGCGGCGGGCGCGGCGGCGAAGGTCAGCGCGGCGGCGAGTAGGATCTTCCTCAGCATGGCGGAACCCCGATGCAGGAGGCCGGAAGGCGGCCTCTGTTTGTCCGCCGATCTTGCTAGGCCAGCGATGTCGCGCGGGTGTCTCGACCGGGTTTCAAATTGTGACAGCGCGCGGGCGTGAGGTTGGGAGCCGTCCAGCCCGCCCGCAACCGGACGAACAAGCGCGCGGCTGTCTGATGAGCGGCTTCGCGTAGACATGCGGCGCGGCATGTCACATCCGGATCGCTCGGCTCGTCATGGCTTCGAACGTCGATCTCCGGCGCTCCGCATACGAGGACGAGACATGAGCGAGAACACGCGGCTGGTCTGGAACGAGGTGGCCCCGCAGGGAGCCAAAGCGCTCTACGGTGTCCACCACTACATCACCACGGGCACCGACCTTCCCCCTGAGTTGATCCACCTCATCTTTCTGCGGGTGTCGCAGATCAATGGCTGCGCGCACTGTATCGACCTGCATACGCGCGACCTGCTCAAGACGATGCCTCTCGAAAAGGTCGTCCTGGTTCCGGTCTGGGCGGAAGTGCCCCATCTGTTCCCTGAACAGTACCGCGCCGCGCTCGCCTGGGCGGAGGAGGTCACGCGGGTCAGCGAGACCCACGCCTCCGATGAGGCCTATGCGGCAGCCAGCGCCGCCTTCGCGCCCAAGGACCTTGTGGATCTCACGATCACCATCGCGGCGATGAATGCCTTCAATCGGCTCGGTGCGCCCTTTCGACTGCCCGTCCAGGCGAAGGCTTAGTCGCACGGTGACGGGCGGCGCGATCGCCGTCCCGTTGCCGCCGCGGTCGATCGAGCGGTGCCGTGCGCACGCGTTCTGGCCGCTGTTTTTTGCGGGGATGTCACAGCCCGCCCAACACGCCTCGTCCTGTCCTCGACGGATACCCGAGACCGGCAAGTGCCGTTCGGTCTGTTCCGAAACAAGGAGATGGCTACCATGAAGATAGTGGTGATCGGTGGAAGCGGCCTCATCGGGCGCTACCTGACGGCCGACCTCTCGCGACAGGGGCTTGAGGTCCTCGCCGCCTCGCCCAGTACCGGCGTGAACGCGCTGACGGGCGAGGGCCTAGCTGAGGCCCTTGCCGGCGCCGATGTGGTCGTCGACGTGTCGAACTCCCCCTCCTTCGAGGACGCGGCGGTGCTCGACTTTTTCGAGCGCTCGGGCCGCAACCTTCTCGCGGCCGAGCGCGAGGCGGGCGTAAGGCATCACGTCGCCCTGTCCATCGTTGGCACGGATCGGCTTGAGGGGAACGGCTATTTCCGGGCGAAGGTTGCGCAGGAACGGCTGATCAAGGACTCCGGCGTCCCCTTCACCATCGTGCGCGCGACCCAGTTCTTCGAGTTCGTCGCCACCATCGCCGAAGCCTCGGTCGAGGGCGGCCGCCTCGTCGTCCCCGATGCCGACTTCCAGCCGATCGCGGCCGCCGATGTCGCCGCGGCTCTCGCCAATGTTGCCCTCGCTGCGCCGGGCAACATGACGATCGAGATTGCCGGGCCCGACCGCCTGCCGTTCCGTGACTTCGTGGCCCGTCGCATCGCCGCGGACGGCGACCTTCGGGCAGTCGAGGCCGACAAGGCGGCGCGCTACTTCGGCGCCGCGCTCGAGACCGGGTCACTTGTCCCGGATGATGCGGAAGCGGCGCGCCTCGGACCAACGCGGTTCGAGAGCTGGCTCGCTGCCGCCTGACTTCGATGCGTTTGTCCCATCCATAAGAAGGATCCCTCCCGTGTTCAGAACATTCCTGCTTGGAGCCCTCCTCGCGGTGACCGCCATGCCCGCCCTGGCGGCAGATGTCGCGCGGGGCGAGGCGCGCATCACGACGGTCTTCGACCACCCTATACCTTCCGTTCCGGGCAAGAGCCTGCGCGGCGTCCTGGTCGAGTATGGTCCGGGCGGCTCCTCGCCGTCCCACACCCACGCGGCATCCGCCTTCATCACGGCGACGGTGATCGAGGGAGCGGTGCGCAGCCAGATCAACGGCGGACCGGAAAAGGTCTTCCGCGTCGGCGAGAGCTTCATCGAGATGCCGGGCGACCATCATGGCGTCAGCGCCAATGCGAGTGACACCGCGCCGTCCAAGCTCCTTGCCGTGTTCGTCGTGAATACGGACGACACCAAGCTGACGACGCCGGACCGGCCGTAGGAGCCGGTGTACGGTGGCGGCGGGGCGCGTCCGGGGCCCCGTCGCAAGGCAAGAACCACTGTCGAGGAAACGCATATGCGGCAGGCAGACGACGCCACGGATATCTTCGAGACCTATCGGGCGCGGCTCCTGCGCATCGCCTACCGCATGCTGGGCTCCCGCAGCGAAGCCGAGGACGTGGTGCAGAACGCATGGTTGCGCTGGGCGGCCACGGACCGGAAGGATGTCGCGGCCCCCTATGCGTTCCTGGCGCGCGTCGTCACCCGGCTTTGCCTTGACGAGATGAAGTCGGCACGCGCCCGCCGGGAGACCTATGTCGGCGCCTGGTTGCCCGAGCCGCTGGTCGAAACCGAGAAAGATGGCCTGGACGAGGACGACCTCACGCTGACGCTGATGATGGCGCTCGAGCGCCTGTCACCGTTGGAAAGGGCGGCCTTTCTCCTCCATGACGTCTTCGGTGTGCCGCTCGGCGAGGTGGCGGACACGCTCGACCGGGAAGCCGCAGCCGTGCGCCAGCTCGCCGTCCGGGCGCGCCGAAACATTCAGGCCGCGCGTCCACGCTTCCCGGTCGAACGCGAAGAGGGCGAGCGGATCGCGCGTGCCTTCTTCGCGGCCTCGACCAGCGGCGACACCGCAACGCTGCGGACGCTTCTCGCGGAGAACGTGGTTCTGCGTGCGGATGGCGGTGGCAAGGTTCTGGCCTTCATCAACCCCATAACGGGAGTGGACCGCCTCCTGCGGCTTTACGAAGGGGTGCGCCGGAAATGGGGGGAGGGCTGGGCACAGTTGCTTGAACCCGCCTGGATCGACGGGCTACCCGGCTATGTCAGCCGCGAGCGCGGCGACGTCCTCCAGACCACGGCCCTCGCCATCGAAAACGGCCGGATCACCGCGATCTACATCACCCGCAATCCCGACAAGCTCCGCTACGTCGCACAGGCTGTCGCGGCGGTGCGGGACCCGGCCTTCCCGACACAGTGATCAGGGGCGGGCGGCACACGTCGCCGCCTTCCGACGTTCTCTCTGTCAAGGCGCGCCTGTTCCCGAACGGCGCGCCCATTCATGCAGGTCAGCACGATGACACAGCAGACACCCATAGGCTCCGGCTTCGGCGCCGCCAGCACGGCCATGGAGGTCGTCGCCGGAATCGACCTCTCGCGGAAGCTCGCCATCGTGACCGGAGGGGCCTCGGGTCTGGGGCTTGAGACGACACGCGCTCTCCTCCATGCCGGGGCCGAGGTCATCGTCCCGGCGCGAAACCCCGAGCGGGCAAGCGCCGCCTTGCAGGGGCTTGCCGGCGCAACCGTCGAACTCGTGGATCTTGCCGATCCGCAGTCCGTGGCCACGTTCGCTGATCGTATCGTGTCCGCAGGCCAGCCCGTGTCGATCCTCGTCAACAGCGCCGGCATCATGGCAACACCCGAGACGCGGGACGCCGAGGGCCACGAGGCGCAGTTCGCGACGAACCATCTCGGGCACTTCCGTCTTGCTCTCGGGCTCTGGCCCTCCCTCGTCGCGGCCGGAGGCGCGCGCGTTGTCAGCGTCTCCTCGCGCGGCCACCAGATTGCCGGGGTCGATTTCGAAGACATCGATTTCCGAATTCGTCCCTACGACAAGTGGGTCGCCTATGGTCAATCGAAGACGGCCAACGCCCTGTTCGCCATGGCGCTTGACCGCCGGGGACGGGACCATGGCATCAGGGCCTTCTCGCTTCATCCCGGCCAGATCCTGACCGACCTCGCACGCCATCTCAGCGCCGAGGAGATCGCCTCGTTCGACGCTTTGGACGAGGCCGGGCGGCCGATCATCGACCCCGCACGCGGCATGAAGACGGTCGAGCAGGGGGCCGCGACGAGCGTCTGGTGCGCCACGAGCCCTCGTCTCGACGGCCTCGGCGGCGTCTATTGCGAGGACTGCGAGATCGCCATGGTCAACAACCCGAGTATGGGGAGGAAGGGCGTCAGCCCCTGGGCGTGCGACCCGGACGCCGCTGAGCGCCTTTGGCAGTTGTCCGCCGCGTGGACAGGCTTGGACACCGATTGAGTTCCGGCATTGTTGCCGGAGGACATTCACGTCTTTCGATACGTCATGACGCGAATGACGGCTTCGATGCGGGTGGCTGGTGGAAGCGGCGCTGGCGCTTTTCGGGATGACGATGCCCGGTGCCGGGCCGAACCATGGCCTGTGGGCGACGTGCTTTCTGCGGCTCATCCTGCGCGGTTCGGGTGCGATCTCGCTGGAGGCGCTCATCGCCCGGCGCTTGCGGTCCTGAAGAGAGGGCCGTTCCACCGTCCCTCCCATTCGACCAAAGCGCAGGCCCTGACGCATCGACAAGCCGGGAGGCTTCGCCCATGCTGCATCACGTTTTGGCAGTGAGGAGCAGACCATGAAGCTTTTCGGCACATCGAAATTCATCGCGGCTCTTGCGGGCGTTGCGCTCATGAGCGGGCTTGCGGTCGCCCAGACGCCGACCTTCTTCCGCATCGGCACCGGCGGCACGGCGGGCACCTATTATCCGGTAGGAGGCCTCATCGCCAATGCGATCTCCGGCAATGGCGACAAGGGCGTGCCCGGCTTGGTTGCCACTGCCATCGCCTCGAATGGATCGGTCGCCAATGTCAACGCCATCCAGTCCGGCGCGGCCGAGTCGGGCTTTTCCCAGTCCGATGTCGCGAGCTGGGCCTATACCGGCACCGGCCTCTATGAGGGCAAGCCGAAGGTTGAGGACCTGCGCATCATCGCGACGCTCTATCCCGAGACCATTCATCTCGTCGCGGCCAAATCCGCCGGCATCAAGTCGGTGAAGGACCTCAAGGGCAAGCGCGTCGCGCTCGACGAGCCGGGCTCCGGCACGCTGGTCGATTCCCGTATCGTGCTCGCGGCCTATGGGCTGACCGAGAAGGACATCAAGCCGGAATATCTCAAGCCCGGCCCGGCCGGCGACCGGCTGCGTGACGGCGCGCTCGATGCCTTTTTCTTCGTCGGCGGCTACCCCACCGGTGCGATCTCGGAACTTGCCTCCTCGTCGGGTATCGAGCTCGTGCCGATCACCGGGCCGGAAGTCGACAAGCTGCTCGCCGAATACAAGTTCTTCGCCAAGGACAAGGTGCCGGCGGATACGTACAAGGGCGTCGGCGCGACCGATACCATCTCGGTCAATGCGCAGTGGCTCACCAGCGCCAAGCAGCCGGATGATCTGATCTACAACATCGTCAAGACGCTGTGGAACGCCGATTCCCGCGCCGCGCTCGATGCGGGTCATGCCAAGGGCAAGCTGATCACCCTGCAGAATGCCACCAATGGCCTCGGCATTCCGCTGCATCCCGGCGCCGAGAAGTTTTACAAGGAAGCCGGCGTCTTGAAGTGATCCTTCGCGCGGGGCTGTAATGGTGGACAATAACCGGCGCGCCGCTCCGGCGGGTGAGGATTTTCGTCTCGATAACCTCGACGAGGCGAAAGTTCGAGAGCTTGAAGAGCAGTTCGACCCCGAAATCCGCTTCCGGCCGCTGGCGCCGGGAGCGGGCTATCTGGTTGGCGGTCTGCTCGTCGCCCTGTCGCTGTTCCACTATTACACCGCCGGCTTCGGCCTGCTGCAGGAGACCATGCATCGGGGCATCCATCTGTCCTTCGTGCTCGGGCTCGTCTTCCTCGTCTTCCCGGTGACGCGGCGCGGCTATACCCAGCCGGCGCAGTCCGGCTGGCGTCGTCCACTCGGCATCGGCCTGCCGGATTGGCTACTGGCGATCGTCGCTGTCGTCGCGGTGATGCACATACCGCTGATCCCGCTCGACGATCTCGCCTTCCGCGTCGGCAATCCCACCACGCTCGACGTCGTGCTCGGCGGCCTGCTCATTCTCGCGCTGCTGGAGGCGACGCGCCGTTCGCTCGGCGTCCCCTTGCCGATCATCGCGCTGATCTTCATGGGCTACGCGATCTGGGGGCCGTATATGCCCGGGATATTGGTGCATCCCGGCGCCAGCTTCTCGCAGCTCGTCGATCACCTCTATCTCACCACGCAGGGCATCTATGGCGTCGCGCTCGGTGTGGTCGCGACCTATGTCTTCCACTTCGTGCTGTTCGGTGTGTTCGCCACCCGTATCGGTCTTGGCCAACTGTTTCTCGACTGCGCCGCCTGGATCGCCGGGCGCTACGCCGGCGGGCCGGCGAAGGTGTCGATCTTCGGTTCGGCCCTGTTCGGGATGATCTCGGGCTCCTCGGTCGCCAACACGGTGACGGTCGGCTCGCTGACCATCCCGGCGATGATCCGCCTCGGCTACAAGCGCCATTTCGCCGCCGCCGTGGAGGCCACCGCGTCGACCGGCGGGCAGATCACCCCTCCGATCATGGGCGCCGCCGCGTTCCTGATGATCGAGTTCCTGAACCTGCCCTACACCACGATCATTCTCGCGGCGATCGTGCCGGCCTTCATGCATTTTTTCGGCGTGTTCATCCAGGTGCATTTCGAGGCCAAGCGCAACGGCCTGCGCGGTCTGAAGCCCGAGGAAATGCCGGATGTGAAGGCGGCGCTGAAGCGCGACTGGCCGACCGCCATCCCCCTCGTGGTTCTGATCGTTATCCTGCTCATGGGCTACACGCCCTATCTCGCCGCGTTCTGGGGCATCACGCTGTGCATCGCGGTCGGGCTGCTCAATCCGCGCAACCGGATGAGCCTCACCGACATTGCCGAGGGCCTGCGCGACGGCGCGAAATACGCGCTGGCGGTGGGTGCGGCGGCCGCCACGGTCGGCATTGTGGTCGGCGTGGTCACCCTTACCGGTGTCGGCTTCAAGGTGTCGTTCATCGTCACCTCGACCGCCTCCTCCATGGCGACCTGGGCATCGACCGTCCTGCCCGCCTATCTCGCCTCGCCGCAGGGATTGACGCTGCTGTTCACCCTGATCATGACCGGTATCGTGTGCATCCTGATGGGCTGCGGGATCCCGACCACGGCGAACTACATCATCATGGCGACCATCGCCGCGCCCGCTTTGGGCCTGCTGGGTGTGGAGCCGATCGTCGCGCATTTCTTCGTGTTCTATTACGGCGTGCTGGCGGACATCACGCCGCCCGTTGCGCTCGCCGCCTACGCGGCGGCGGGCATGGCCAATGCCGACCCGTTCCGCACAGGCAACGCCGCCTTCCGGCTGGGACTGGGCAAAGTGCTGGTGCCCTTCGTCTTCGTGTTCTCGCCCTCGCTGCTGCTGGTTACCAAGGGCTTCAACTGGCCGGACTTCTTCCTGGCGTTCGCCGGCTGCGTGATCGGCATTACGTGTCTGGGCGCCAGTTTCGCGGGCTGGATGCTGACCACCCTGCGCGCCTGGGAGCGGTTGGTGCTGGCGGTGGCCGCGATGCTGCTGGTGGCGCCGGAGCTCTATTCGTCGCTGCTCGGGCTGGTGATGATCGCGCCCGTGCTGCTGCTGCAGTGGCGGGGAGCACGCCAAGGCCAGCCCGTGGCATCCCATCCCGACTAGCCGGCGTCAGGAGTTCGCGTGCGCTGCGCCGGGCATAGCCGATCCCGCCTGACCGTGATCTGGCGAGGCGCGGCAGGCGGTTAGCCGCGCGCAACCTCAGTTGAGCGTCGCTTCTGAACGGCGGCCCTCTCGCAGAGGCAGCCAAGATCGGTCAGGCTGCTTACGACCCCATTTCGGTCGTCTAGCGACCACTCGTAGTATCCCCGAAACCGGACATTCGGCGCAATTTGCTCCCGAGTGTGTGAGCCCACCTAGACAGATGTCCACGGGGAGTGGAGAAAATCTGCAGGGGATATTGGGGACGAGAAATGAAACCGCCACTCAGGCAATCTAGGGTCGACAAAGCTGGCAATGAAATCGTTCAGGTGTCGATCTACGTCGCCGCAACGTCTCCACTGACACTTGTGACATTCGATGAAGGAGACGAGACTTCGTTCACGCTCGATCAGATAAATGGACGGACTTATGATCGATTGAAACTGTGTCGGACAACAACTGATCTGGACCCGATGTTATCGGCGATGGATGGAATGGCGGTGATAGTGTCGTATACCGGCGCGCTACTGTTCCCTCGGCTGCCAGGTGTGGGCGAGTCAGCGGTGCTAGCTTCCGCCAATCGCCTCCTCCTAAAACTTACCTTCGGAGGTGTCGACTTCGACGCACTGGCGCCAAATGACTTGGGCTTTGGCCTCATGTACGGCACGGGATACTTTCTAGCCGCTGGCGGTGCCGGGGGGCCGAACTTCAACACACTCATGGCGCTTCAACACCAAGATGCGGGTAGCTCCGACACCATGAAGCTGCTTCATCCAAGAGTGAAGACCACTGCGGAGATACATGCTGCCGTTCGCGCAGGGACCCCTGTTGTTGAGGGCATTCCAGAGATGAGCCCCAGCCTGTTCCTCAACGGCCTAACATATTTCCGACAAGGCCAACTGGAGCCAGCATTGGTATTTCTCTGGTCGACGTGCGAGTCGCTTATTGGACGACTTTGGGATGATCACGTTGTGCCCAAGGGGACAGGCATTCCTGGCCGCAAACGTTTCCTAGAAGGGAATGGTTGGCAGGCTGCACATATGGTGGAAGTCCTGTTTCAGATGAACCTCATTGAAAGTGGTCTCTACACGCATCTGAGTCAGGCGCGCACAGCGCGCAACGCTTTGGCGCATCGAGCTACATCTCCCAACGTGGATGACTGCAAGGCAGCGCTGCAGAGCGCGTTCCAGTTAGTGTCGGCCATTCGCTCGGGAGGGAGCATCTACGACGAGTTCAAACAGTTGGCCGAAAGACTGGCCTCGGCGCATGATCCACATGACGGGCCCCTGAAGCCCCAGTACTGGCGGGAAATTCCTTCGGTGCCAGGGGATGAGAAGTGGGAGGGAGAGTATCCTAGGCACCCCGAGATTGAACTCGTGCCAATTTCAGATATCGCCCAGGGGCGCGATAGACGGTAGTCGGCTTTCTATTACTTGCCTCCCGAAAGCCGACCGTCTCCTTCCCACCCCCTTCTCGGACCTCAGGCGAACATCGGCCCGTTACAACTTCGAGACGTACTCACCGATATAGCTGTGCAGCGTGGAGGTGCCGGTCTGCTCCTTGCGGTCAACTGCCTCATGGTTCCGCGCTTCATTTGGCAGCATGCCAAAGCGCTCCTTGAATATCCTGGCGAAGTGGACGCCGTCCGGCAGGCCGCAGCGGTGTAAGATCTCCTTGTTCGACCACATGCTGGTGCTTCGCCCGCTCAGCATCCGGTAGGCGATATCGAGCCGCCGGTCCCGGATGAGCCTGGCCACGCCGCCCTCTTCCGCGAAGGCCCGATAGAGATGCGAACGGGACAGGCGGAAGCGTTTCATGATCGCCTGCGGCCCCAGTTCGGGATCCATGATGCTGCGGTCGATGTAGTCGATGATGCGCTGCTTCATCGGCAGATTGACGGGCAGGTCATCCCGCAAGCCCGTCTCCGGGCCATTGATTGCCGAGGCGAGCAGGATCATCAGGGCTTCCTGCGCGGCCGGCACGGCGTCGACCGGCAGATCGGTGAGAATCGTGTCGAGCCCCTTGATGTAGTCGGCGAGCAGGCGCGTCGTCGGCCATTCACCGCGCAGCACGATGCCGTGAAGCGTCTGGCGCGACACGTATTTCTGCAGTTCCGAACGCGCGATCGCGATGGAGATGCGCGCGCCGGCGCTGACCTGCGAGTCCATCACCTGCGTCATATCGTGGATCAGGATGTCACCGGGCCTGATGGCGACGTCCACTCCGTTGAAGTCTCCCTGGGATTCGCCCGAGATCACCAGTTGGACGATGCACAACTCCAGCGCCGACCTGACCACGGTCCGCCGTGTCCGCCAGACCTTCTGGTCGTTGAAGGTGGTGTTCCCGACGGTGAGGGAGCCGAACGGACGGGAAATGACGGTTCCACGGCACCCCGTATCCCCATTGATGTCCCACGACTCGACCTCGAAGATGAGGCTGGAAAGCTGGCGCCAGAATTCATCCTGGATCTTCGGGTCGACCATGTCCGACGAGAGAAAGAGCTTCTTCGGCCTGGATGACATCCCTCGTTCCCTGTGCGCCACCCGCTCGATCCTGCCGGGTGGAAGCCTCTGCCTGGCAGGCCGCTACCGTCAGCATAGCGGTACTCACGGGCGAATAAAACGGCCCGTCGCGGGAGAGGCCGCTCTGGCGCCTCAGGCATAGGAGTCGACCCGCCCGGAACCAGCCGGAACCCGCCGCCTGCTTCGCATGACGGGACGGCGCGTGGAACCGGACAAGGATGCCCTTTTGTCCCATTTCCATCGGCCGGCTGTCCCAATGTCCGGGCGGAGCCTTCCACACATCTGGACGATGAGCGATGCGGCGCGTAACTGGCGAACCATCGATTTTCGGCCTGTCATGGAGAGTTTGTGTGGGCCCTCGCGTGGCATCTGATGGTGTGGCGCGGGTATACGTAGCGATACGTCATGCGGGATCTGCGGATAAATATCGAATAATCTAGTTCTATGCAGCAACGAGGTGCAGGGTGCCAAGACGAATGCGCTCGATAATCATGGCGTCAGCAGTCGCTGCGGCATTGTCAGTTCAGACGGCGCCGAGTTTCGCGCACAATTATACCGGCGCCGCGATCGCCGCCGGCATCCTTGGGCTCGCCGTGGGCGCGGCGGTCGCCGACAATGCCCGTCCTCGCGATCCGGTCGTCTATGGCGCGCCGCCGGCCGCCTATTACGGGCCGCCGCCGCCCTTCTCCCCGGCGCCCGGTGTGAGCTGCTATCCCACGCGCCGGCAGTGCTACATGTCCAATGGCCTGCTCGACTGGAGCTGGACCGACCGTGTTTTCGCACAGTGACGGGGGCGGGCTCATGTCGCGACGTTTGATTTTGACGGCCGTGTCCGGCGTCGTCTTGGCGCTTTCAGCCGCGGGCCCGAGCTTCGCGGAAAACATCCCTCCGATCGCGACCGACCCGCTGAACGGCGCGTGGGAGGATCTCGCCGAGACCGAGGGCAATCTTCTCAGCGGCGCTCAATTCGCCCAGCTGACCAGTCTGGCCTATCAGACGGCCGTGGTGCGGGTGTGCGACAGCCATACGCTGGACAAGGACGCCGTCGGCAAGGCTCTCGACAAGCTGCTGACGGAGGCCGAGCAGAAACTCGCCCCCGAACAGCAGGATGAGAGGACGGCGGCGATCCTTATCGCCTTCGGCGCGCGTTATGGCCTCTTCATCGCCGAAGCGCATCTCGACAAGAAGACCTTCTGCGGGTCGGCCGCGACACTGAAGGAGGGGGCCGACAACCTGCCGCTCTTCCTGAAGTAACGCCGGCTCGGGCAGCCCGCATCGGCCCTCAATGTCGCCGGCAGGTGGGAAAACGTCGCGAGGAAGCGGGGCTGTCCCGCCATCGCGCCCCTCGCAGGCCCAGGCACGGCGCCTCATACCTCGAACAGGAACCTCGGACGATGAAGACACGCGTGATCGGGCTGGCCGCCCTGCTGGTGCTCGGAACAAGCGCCATCGCCTCCGCCCAGACCATGAGCTACGCCGAAGCCGGCGCGCGGATCGCCGGCAGTTGCGGAGCGTCCATCGAGCGCTTCTGTGCCAAGGACAATATCGGTACAGGGCGCGTGCTGGGATGTCTCAGGCAACATGAAGCCGATGTGCCCGCGCAATGCTTTGCCGACTTCCAGGCCGTCAGCGAGTCCATCGACAAGCGGGTAGCGGCGCAGGCGCGCGCGTTCCAGGTCTGCGAAGCCAATATTCGCGAATACTGCCCGGGCGTGAAGCCGGGTGATGCCCGTGTTCTCGATTGCCTCGACATGGCGAAGAAGGTGGTCGGCGGCGCGTGCAAGCAGGTGCTCCTCGATGCCGGCTGGCAGTGACTCCCCGCAGGGCACATTCAGGAGAACGATGATGAAGAAGACCGCCAGCCATCGCCGTGCCGCGCGCCTCGCGGGGGCGCTCGCCCTCGCCGGGCTCGTCGCGACCGGCGCGAGCGCGCAGACCAGCCTGAACAATAGCCAGATCCTTCAGGGGCTGACACAGGCCACGAGCGACGAGCCGACGATCACCGCCCAGATCCTGAGGCAGATGGCGCAGGAGGCGGTGGCCAAGGACCTGCCGATGACGACGGACAAGTCGACCATCGCCCAGAAGCTCGACAACCTGGCGCAGATCACGGTGCAGATTCAGTTCGCGCTGAATTCGGCGATCATCCGGCCGGAATCCTACGCCACGATCGGTTCGATCGCCGATGCACTGCACCACCCGATCCTTCGCGGCTATCGCTTCCTCGTGGTGGGCAACACCGACACCACCGGTACGCGCAAGCACAATCTGGAGCTCAGCCAGCAGCGGGCGGACGCGATCATGGAGGCTCTGGTGAACCTCTATCGTGTCGACGCCGCCCGGCTCGAAGCGGCCGGCCTCGGCCAGGAGGCGCTTGAGACCCCCGACCAGCCGACCAATCCGGTCAATCGCCGGGTCCAGGTCTTCAACATCGGCATGGAGTAGGCGTGCTGCGCGCTACGCCACAGCTTGCCCGCTGTGCATCTCGTCAGGCCGGGGGGCGAACCGCATAAGCCGCCGCCCTGCCGAGAGATGCGCCGTTCGCCGGATCATCCGGCGAACGGCGGACAGCAGGCCGGTCAACCGCCCCCGACCGGTCTGCTGTCTCGCCTCGCTTGAATGAACAGGACCGTGAACGGATGATGATGAGGGCCGAAACCACCCGCTTTGCCCTGTTGCTGGCAGGCCTGTTTCTGGCAGCGCCGGCGTCGCCGGCAACGGCTCAGGACGTCGCCCCCCTTCGCGTCGGCACGTTGACGATCGCCATGCAGCCGATCAATCCGGCCAAGGAGTTCGTCGGCCGCATCGAGGCGCGTGAAAGGGTGGAACTGCGGGCGCGCGTGACCGGCTTCCTTCAGGACGTGTTGTTTCAAGACGGTCAGGCGGTGAAGGAAGGCGACCTTCTCTACCGGATCGAGCCAGCACCCTTCCAGGCCGCGCTTTCGCGCGCGCAGGGAGCGCTCGAACAAGCCCGTGGTCAGGCGGCCTTCGCCGATCAGCAATACACGCGCGCCCAGGAGCTTTTGCAGTCGCAGGCCGGCAGCGCCGCCATGCGCGACCAGCGCCTTGCCGAGCAGCTGACCGCCAAGGGCAATGTGCAGATCGCCGAAGCGAATGTGCAGGCCGCCGAGATCGACCTCGGCTATGCGGAAGTCAAGGCGCCGATAACCGGCCTGATCGGACGCACAAGCATCACGCGAGGCAATGTGGTGGGACCGGATCGCGGGGTGTTGACGACCATCGTCAGCCAGGACCCGATGCATGTGGCTATTCCCGTCAGCCAGCGCGAATTCCTGACGCTCAAGAGCGCCGATCGCGTGGCGGCCAAGGACGAACTGGCGGCGCTCATCCACTTCTCCGACGGCTCGCCCTATGATCATCCGGGCAAGATCGATTTCGTCGACGTCTCGGTGAACAAGGCCACCGACAGCGTGACCATGCGCGCGGTCGTGCCCAATCCGAACGGCCGGCTGATCGACGGCCAGCTTGTCCGGGTGACATTGCAGCTCGAAACCCCGGTGGAGAAGATCCTTGTGCCGCAGGCGGCGCTGATCGCCGACCAGCAGGGCTTCTACGTTTTCGTCGTCGAGGATGGAAAGGCCGCAATCCGCCGCGTCACGCTCGGCAACGAGATCGGCACCAGCGCGGTGGTCGATTCCGGCCTCGCGGTGGGCGACCAGCTCATTGTCGAGGGTCTATCGACACTGCGGCCCGGCGCGCCGGTGTCAGTCCGGCCCGCTGCTGTGCTTCCGGCGAAGGCGGGGTGAGAGGATGATCTCCTCGCTGTTCGTCGACCGCCCCCGCTTCGCCATCGTCATCGCCCTGATCACGACGATCGCCGGCCTGCTGTCGCTGCTTGCCATCCCGATCGCGCAATATCCCGACATCGTGCCGCCGCAGGTGTCGGTGACGGCCTTCTATCCCGGCGCCTCGGCCGCGGTGGTGGAGGCAACCGTCGCCCAGCCGCTCGAAAGCCAGATCGTCGGTGTCGACAAGTCGATCTACATGAAGAGCGTTTCGGGCAATGACGGCAGCTACACGCTCACCGTTTCCTTCGAACTCGGCTCCGATCCCGACATCAACGCGGTCAACGTCAATAACCGGGTGCAGGTCGCGCTCTCCAAGCTGCCGCAGGACGTCCAGCAGCAGGGCGTGACCGTCAAGAAGCAGTCCTCCGCCCTGCTCGGCGTCATCGCCCTGACCTCGCCCAAGGGCAGCCATGACGAGCTGTTCATCTCCAACTACGCCACCATCAATCTCGTCGACGACATCCGCTCCACGCAGGGCGTCGGCGAAGCCACCCTGTTCGGTCCGCAGGACTATGCCCTGCGCGCCTGGGTGGAGACCGACCGCCTGACCGGGCTCGGCCTGACCACGACCGACATCGTCGACGCCGTCCGCAGCCAGAACGTGCAGGCCGCCGTCGGGCGCATCGGGGCGCGGCCGATCTCCGACGACCAGCAATTCCAGCTCAACATCCAGACCAAGGGGCGCCTCGCCTCGGTCGATGAGTTCAATCAGATCATCATCCGCAGCAACGCGGATGGCTCGGTGCTGCGCCTGTCCGACGTGGCACGCGTCGAGCTCGGCGCCGCCAATCTCGACCGCTCCACCCGGCTGAACGGCCAGCCGGCGACGCTGATCGGCATCTACCAATCGCCGGGCGCCAACGCGCTGACGACGCTCGCCGCCGTGAAGCAGAAGCTCGCCGAGGCGCAGAAGCGCTTTCCCGATGACCTCACCTGGAGCGTCACCTACGACCCCACCACCTTCGTCACCGCGACCATCGAGGTGGTCCGCCACACGCTGGTGGAGGCCTTCGTGCTGGTGGTGCTGGTCGTGTTCCTGTTCCTCGGCAATCTGCGCGCCACGCTGATCCCGACCATCGCCGTGCCGGTGAGCCTGATTGGCACCTTCATCGTGCTGAACGCGATCGGCTATTCGGCCAACACCGTCTCGCTGCTCGCCCTCGTGCTCGCCATCGGCATCGTGGTCGACGATGCCATCGTCGTGGTCGAGGCGGTCGAGGCCAAGATGGAGCAGAAGCCCGAGCTCTCGCCCGCGGCGGCCACCAAGGAAGCCATGCGCGAGATCATGGCGCCTATCATCGGCATCACGCTGGTGCTGCTCTCGGTGTTCGTGCCCGTCGCCTTCATTCCCGGCATCACCGGCGAACTGTTCCGCCAGTTCGCCGTCACCGTCGCGGTGTCGATGCTGCTCTCGGCCATTAACGCACTCACTTTGTCGCCGGCGCTCTGTGCCATCCTGCTCAAGCCGCATCACGGTCCCCGTCGCGGGCCGGTCGGTGCATTGATGCGCGGCATCGACCGGGTGCGCGACGCCTATGGCGCGGTGGTTGCGCGGCTCGTGCGGATCGCCGTCATCGGCCTTGTCATGGTCGCGGCCTCCGGCGCCGGCATCTACGCGCTGAACGGGATCACGCCGACCGGCTTCCTTCCCGAGGAAGACCAGGGCGCCTTCTTCGTGGTGGTGCAGGCGCCGGATGGGGCCTCCGTCGGTCGTACGGCCAACGCGGTGGCCGACGTCGAGGCGATCCTGAAGCAGGAGCCGACCATTGCGGATGTCTCCTCCATCATCGGCTTCAACTTCGTGGACGGCTATTCCCAGCCCAACGCCGCCTTCGTCATCGTCACGCTGAAGCCGTTCGAGGAACGTCAGGAGGCCGGGCAATCGGCGTCGGCCGTGATCGAGAGTCTGGCGCCGAAGCTGATGGGCATCTCCGGCGGCATCGCCCTGCCGCTGGCGCCGCCCCCGATCATCGGCCTCGGCACCGGCGGCGGGTTCACTTACATGCTGCGCGCCATGTCCAACAACGACCCGACAGCCCTCGCGCAGGCACTGCGCGGGATGCTCGTCGCGGCCAATCAGGATCCGCGCCTCTCCGGGGTGTTCTCGTCCTTTTCCGCGTCCAACCCCTCGATCTTCCTCGATATCGATCGCGACAAGGCGGAAATCCTCGGCGTCGACATCGCCTCGATCTTCGAGGCGCTGCAGACATCGCTCGGCGGCGGCTATGTCAACGACATGAACCTGTTCGGCCGCACCTGGCAGGTGCAGGTGCAGGCCGAGGCCGCCGACCGCCGGGCGATCACCGACATCGACCGTATCAATGTGAGAAGCCGCAGCGGCGAGATGGTCGCGCTCAGAAGCCTCGTCGAGCCCCGTCTCGTTCTCGGCCCGCAGGCACTAATCCGCTACGACAACAAGCTCGCCGTCACGGTTCAGGGCGCTCCTGCGCCGGGAATCTCGTCCGGTCAGGCATTGGCCGCGATGGAAGAAGTTGCCGCCCGCGTGCTGCCGGCCGGCTATGCCGGCGCGTGGACCGATATCTCCTTCCAGGAAAAACGGGCTGGCGGCCAGACCGGCATCATCCTCGGCTTCGCCCTGCTGTTCGCCTTCCTGTTCCTCGTGGCGCTCTACGAGAGCTGGACCATTCCCGTCCCGGTGCTGCTGTCGGTCTCCGTCGCCGTGCTCGGCGCCTTCCTCGCCGTCGTGGTCGGCCGAATGGCACTCGATCTCTATGCGCAGATCGGCCTCATCGTGCTGATCGGGCTCGCGGCCAAGAACGGTATCCTCATCGTCGAGTTCGCCAAGGCGCGGCGGGAGAATGGCACGCCGCTGCTGGAGGCCGCCATTGAGGGCGCACGCCTGCGCTTCCGTCCGGTGATGATGACGTCCTTCGCCTTCATCCTCGGGCTGGTGCCGCTCGTCTTCGGCACCGGCGCGGCGATGCTGGCGCGCCGCCATGTTTCGACACCGGTGTTCGGCGGCATGCTCGCCGCCTCCTTCATCGGGATCTTCGCCATTCCCGCGCTCTATGTCGTGTTCCAGGGACTGCGCGAACGTGTGAAGGGCCGTCACGGTGCTGACCGGCACGAGGCGCCAGAACAAGCCTCACATCTTTAGGGAACGGATCTCGATGAAGACCATCGCCTGGACAATTCTGGCCGTGACCCTGGTGGCGACGCCAGCTTTCTCCGCGGCAGGCAAAGCTCTGCAATCGCCGCAGGCCGGCGTGCTGTGCGACCCGTATATGTGTGCCGATGCCAACGGCGTCTCGAAGGAGCTGACCGAGAAGTTCCTCGGCAAGGTGGCCGCCACAAGGCTGTTTGCGCAGGGCACGTTCGATACCAGCGAGTTCACTTTCGCGAACGGCGTGTTCTGCGACACCAAGGAGCGTGCCTGCCGCCAAGACCGCTATTTCGATGCCAACGGACAGCGAAGTCCGGTGGATGACGAAGCGACCGCTCGGCTGTTTGGCAAATAGACGCGGAACCCGGAGAAGGCGGTTCTGCACCGGTTCCGTCCGTCGGACACCGGACGCTCGATGAGGCCGCTATGGTTTCTGGCGCAACACGCCGAAACACGGGCCGCCTTCCCACCTCCTTGGTCGGCGAAAAATGCATCCCGGCGACACGGTCGCCATCATCGGCGTCGGCGGTGTCGGACCGAACGCGATCGCCGGTGCACGCCTCGCCGGCGCCGAGCAGATCATCGCGATCGACCTCGCCGCCGAGAAGGAGGTGAGGATTTGGCGTGGTTACAGCTAAAACGGGCTGCTATGCGCCAACCTTGCTGCAACTTCGGTTGGACGTGCAAATCGAGAAATATCGTCTGCTGGCAAGGTGTAATTTCGCCAGACTGGCGTGTTGTTTACCCAAGCAGAACGCACAATGGTGGCGCCGCACGCAAGTAAACGTGAAGTCGGGTTTCGGCGTCACGCCCCGGTATCTTGCTGCCGATAGAGAATTCAGCCTGCCACGTTACGCCACATCGAGAGGGCACATGACCGATCTCACCATCAACGGCTCCCGGAGCAGCGTCCTCGTTCCTGACGAGACACCGTTGCTTTGGGTGCTGCGCGACGTGCTGGGAATGACCGGTACCAAGTT
>NZ_JAZDRM010000044.1:0-30237 GCF_047501495.1 Ancylobacter sp. G4_0304
CCACCAGGACTGACGCGCCGTGTTCTCGAAATGTCTCAAATTCATCGGAGATCCTCCATGCTTCGAAGGAAGCCGACATGCCCCGATTTTGCACTCCACCAATACTGTGCAGAGACCGGACGGATACGCAGGGCAGCTTGAGGGCAGGATAAAAGCGCACACATTGCGCGGCGGTTGGGTCGTTGCTTTCGCTGATTATTTATCAGATTTCGACACATTGCGTCGTACGACAGCAATGTTCTGGCTTCTCGATATTCTTGGCAACTGAACGCTTGGCTGCACATTGTCATCGCCTGATGCCCGCCTGAAGGCCATCGCCTCCTGGTTTTGGATCGTGAGCCCTGCCACTTCTGGATCGTAGCCGAGAGAAGGGCTTCTCGGCAGAAACGCCGCCCCTGTTCGAGGCAAGTCGCCTCTCCATCACGTGCCTGCACTGACCGCCGATGTCCCCTACGAGCTTCGCGCGCATGTTGGTGAAGTTCTGCCAGCAGCGTGCACCGACCGTGCTGTCGCCTCGCGACGCCGACCTGTTCCAGAACTGGCTCCTCGATCTCCTCGCCGCGCGCGTGCCACCGCCCCTGACAGAGCGCGATCATGACTGGCATGCGATCGCTCACGCCTGTGATGTGGATCACGCCGATCTGCAGCGCGCCGGCCCCGTGCTGGCGCCCGGCCTTGATGCCCTGCGCCGTGAACTGGCGCGCCGCAGCCACGTCACGGTTAAGCGTGCCGCGGCGCGCCGCACACCGCCGGGCTCGGAGCGGGGCACACCCCATCGTGGCGCTGACAAGCCGGAAGCTATACCGCGCCGACGCGGCCCTCGGGCGAAGCCCATTATAGAGTTCCCTGAGAGCGACGGGCGTTCCTGGACGGACCCTCCCTCATTCGCCGATGCGCTCGATCTTCACATGCGTCGCCATGGCGACTCCGCGATGCATCTCGCCCGTGTCCTTGAGGCGAGCGCGGCCCAGGTCGACGCCTCCGCGCTTAAAATGTGGCGCCGCGGCGTGAAGGTGCCGCGCGCCTCCCGAAGTCTCGCGGCGCTCGAGTTGATTGAGCGGCGCTACCGCCTCCCGCCGGGCTACTTCCGCTCGAAACTGCCGAAAGGAGACCGCTGCACCTCGGCGGGGACCATTGCCGGCATCAGCCGCGCGGAGAGACGACGCCTCGCCTGGCACCTGCCGCATGATTTTGATCGGCGTCCATTGAAGGAGCGGGAGGAGATCCTTGAGTGGGTGCAGCGGGTGGTGATCTCGGGAACGACCGACTATCGGCGCTTCCAGGCTGCCGCCATGAAGCAGCGCTACTCGATCCGGTTTCCCGGCCTGCTCGACCAATCCTCCCGGCCGCGCGGGCTGTACCGGTTTTGCCGGGAAGAGGATGGATCGCTGCCGGATCCGGACCTCGCGAGTGCGGCGCTCGATGCGCCGCCCCAGCTGGCCGAGGAGATGGCCGATCTCGTCCGGTTCAAGACGGCGACGCTGACCGCCTACGGCTATCAGCGCAATGGCGTCTGGGGTGAGGAGACGGCATCCCAGAAGGTCGAGCATCTCGGTCTGATGTTCGGTGCGCTGGCGGCCTCACCCAGCGGCGCGGTCCATGGCTTCGGCGTGCCGCTGGAGAATCTGAGCTTCAGTCTGCTGGTCTTCCCGATCGTTTGGGACTGGTACATTCAATGGCGGGAGCGTCGGCGCGGCTTCTACACCGCGTGGGAGGTCGACATGCTGCGGATCGCTGCCGCGCTCACCCGCGCCGAGACAGGCTGGCTGCGGCAGAACCCGCAGTTGGCGGAACGCATCCGCCCCATTCCTAATCTGATCACGGATCGCGACGTTGCCGCCGCCCGTGCTGACTGGGACGCGGCCTGCGAGCAGATGCATCGCCATGGCCTCGCCCGCGCGCGGGAGGTGCAGCGCGTAGCCCGCATCCACCGTGATCCCTTCGAGCCGATCATCGCGGTGCTGGAGGCGGACAGCCCCGTCGCCGAGTATCGCAAGATCACCGAGGAAATCCTGCGGCTGATGCCGGACGAGAAGCGCTACCCGCGCGCCGCGGCCGAGGCGGTGCGGGCCTTCCTCATGCTGCGGCTCGGCCTGCATCTCGGGCTGCGGCAGAAGAACCTGCGTCAGCTCCTCGTCTGTCCGCGCGGCCGGCTACCAACCTCGGAGCGCCGCCTCGCGGAGATGAAGCGCGGCGAGCTGCGCTGGAGCGAGCGCGATCATGGATGGGAGGTGCTCATCCCTTCGGTCGCCTTCAAGAACGCGAACTCGTCCTTCTTTGGCAGCAAGCCATTCCGGCTGATCCTGCCGGACCTCGGCGGCCTCTATCACTATCTCGAGGCCTATATCGACCGGCACCGCCGGGTGCTGCTCAAGCATACCGCCGATCCGGGCACACTGTTCGTCAAGACGGTGAAGCTCACCAGCAAGGATGCCGCGTACTGCCAGAACACCTTTTATGAGGCCTGGCGTCTGGCGATCCAGCGTTATGGTATCCACAACCCCTATACCGGTCGTGGTGCCATCAAGGGCCTGCTGCCCCACGGCCCGCACAATGTCCGGGACGTGCTCGCGACCCATATCCTCAAGAAGACCGGCTCCTATGAGCAGGCGAGCTACGCCATCCAGGACACCCCGGAGATGGTCGCCAAGCACTACGGCCGCTTTCTGCCGCAGGATAAGGCGGCTCTCGCGGCGCAGATCCTCAACAAGGTGTGGGAGGCGGCTTAGGGGCAGAGCCGCGACGCTCTTCGCGAATCTCTTCGCCACCTGCTCTACGCGATGGCAGGTTCCCGCATGCGCAATCCGCTTATGCAGCAGGGCAGAGGCGGACAGCGTCGAGATGGGCGGATTGATAAGCCTCTCATTCAGGAGAGGAACGGTGCAAACGGGGCCGTCTCCGGACGGTCGGCTATTGGAAGCGAATGCCGTGTAGCTGCCCTTCTGCACCCGACCCCAAATCAGCCGTTCAAGAGCCGACCGGTCACTCTCGTGAGCGGCATTCCCCGCAGATAAGCCGTTCCAAGACCTCTCTTAAAGGGCCAAAGATCTTTAGGTACATTCGGATCACTTGAATTTCGGATAGGCTAGTGGAAGGCATTCCGCCGCGAATGCATCGAAGCCATCATTGTAGGTGATCAGATGCGGTTCTTTTTCACTTTTCATTGAGGGGAAGACCTCTTTTAAAACTTTACGCTTATCTTGGTCTGTGCCAGGTCCAATGTAAAATATTACTTTACCACGCCCGTCCTCCGGCTCCTCGGCAAACTGACGCAGGAAAAACCTGATCAGCGCATCGTCCTGAGGAAGGCTATAGCCCACGATGACAAGCACAGTGGTGTCGCGCATTAACCGGACAACCTTCGGGAATACTGTCTTAAAATATGGATCCGAATAGTCCTGTTCACGAGAAGCCAGCATCAGAATGGGAGGTTCGGATATAACGTCTTTAAGGGATCTCATTCTGTAGTCGATAACGTAGTCCTCTCCCCGACGCAGGATCTCGAAACCTCCATTAATCTTTAGCAATTGCTGGACAAGCCAGTGCTCGTGGACCGGAGCCATGTTGGGCTCGCCAATAATCTGCTTTGGCGTAAAACCCCTGTACGTATACAGAAACAATGAATCGTCAGGAGCAACAATATTGTCTAGAATGGTCTCCACGACAAAATCGTAGTTTGTGGTGATGAAGTGCGTCCTGACTCCCTCAGCATACCCTTGTGATCCATCTATCCTTGAATGGAGATGCCGAAAGAAGGAGAGAATGTCTTGCTGCTGTCTAGTCGGAGACGTTAGAGGGAACTTGCTGATAGCTGTGTCGAAGTAGTTCAGACTCGTGATTTTGTCGTAGCGATCCATCACGGCCGCCCGGAGGGCACCTCGGAACATGCGCAGGTTTTGCTCGTCCACGTAGCGGGATCGGACGTCGGGGTACCGCTCGTACATGTCGATCTGATAAACGATCTGCCGCAGTTGATCGGGTGTGATCTCATCAAACGCATGTAATCCGAACATGCGTGACAATGCCCCAACATCCGCCACCTGTTCAATAACGTCTGAGTCTAGCTTGAACAGCTCTGAACCGATCGGAGCTTTCGGATCCCACGACTTGGAAAAGCCTGCGCCCGCGAAGAACGTGAAGTTGGTCAATCCCATCCTCTTTGGTCGCGGTCCCTGCTGGTAACTGAAGTGGGAGACCAGGTCCATGAAGGTTTGTGCGGCCTCCGAGGCTTTCGGTTTCGTTCCCTTTTTCGTTTGAGTAGTAGTTTTCCGACCCAACTCGCCCCCCCCCCCGCATTTCGCCGCTTGAATCATAACTCCGTCCGCGAGCGACAGCCATTACGATTTCGGCCTTGTAAGCGGAACGTCCGCAAACCACCCCATTGGGTCATCGCTGCGGGAAATCCCCTTCATCGGCGCAACGGCGCAATCGGGGCCGCAAGAGGAATCTCCGGTTCGTAGCAGAATTGCGGCGCAGGATCACGAGCGCCTGCTTGCCAAATCTAAAATCGCTGCTCACGCTTAGCCGATGGGCTATATTCTCATGCCGTCCTTTGCCTTTCGAACGGCGCTCAGCGAAGACGCCGGCGTGCGCTCGGGCTTCGCGCTGAGTGAGGCCGACTTGCTGGCGCATCTGCCCGCCAATAGCCCATTGCACGACGGCTTGACCCGGGACGTCACGATGCGGGTTTCGGCAGAGGACTATGCGATCACGGTCGGCGACCTTCTTTTCGCGCTTGGAGCAACAGCGCAGCCGGGAATGCCGACCCTTGGCATGCGGTTCATGGCGCTGCTTCCCAGCTGGCGCAGCCTATACGCGATCGACGAACTGCTCACACTCGAAGCGGTCGCCAACCACTATCTGCAGCTGCGGGTTCGCGGTCCTGAGGGGCAAGCGGCGATCTTCCAAGAGCTCGGCGAACGGACCGCAGGCAAGGCCGGCGCGATGGAAGCACTGCTCGAGGCGATGGCATTCGATCTGGCATATTCGCCGTTCTTCACGCGGGACGTTCCGCTCGATGATCTGGTTAAGCTGACGGCGCTCTTCGAAAGCGAGCAGCTTCCCGCAGCGAGCGACCAGTGGTTTGACCAACGTTTCGTGAATTATCTAGGCAGCCACCCCGAGCGCCTGAGGGACATCCACTGGCGCCAGTTCGAAGGTCTGACCGCCGAATGGTTCCAGCGCGAAGGCTATGACGTCCAGCTCGGACCGGGCCGCAATGACGGAAGCATCGACGTGCGTCTTTGGCAGCCGGGCGCACCGCCGGGCGCACCGCCGGCAGTCATCGTCCAATGCAAACGCCAAGCACGCAAAATCGAGCGTGTCGTCGTGAAGGCCCTCTACGCCGACGTGCTCGCCGAGGGCGCCGGCGCCGGGCTGATCGTCACGACCAGCGACATCAGCCCCGGCGCGGCGAGCGACATCGCCGCGCGCGCCTATCCGATCACGAGCGCTAACCGCGCGCAGGTCCAGCAATGGATCGGCGCAATGCGCAAACCCGATGCCGGTATTGTCGCCGACGGCCTCGCGGCGACGCAGGATGAGGCCAGACCGTGACGGACGCGAATGCCAACATCGCCGAAAGAGAAATCAAACACCAAGTATCAGTCATTGCCGCCAGAGCGCTCCACCAAGCGTATCCTGGGAAAGACTCCCGCGCCGCATCTGACAAGTATTTTTACGCCGCTGCACGCGGTTGTTCTGCGGCGTAGAATTGGCGCCTTGGCCAGTGGGGGGATGCCCGTGATCCTCCGCGCATGCGCCACTCGCGTCCGTTTCGTCCGAAGAAAATAGCCAGTTTGAGCAGTGATGCTCCATCGCCAGCTTCGAGCTTGGCTGGCGCACCACTCTCAAAGATCCCGCGCCGCGATGCGCGCGTCATTCGAGATGCTGAGCAAAACCTTGCGCCCGCTGACTCCGTCGAGCATGATTCCAAGGTCGTGCATGTCACCGACGACTGGCCGTCGAACGTGCCGATCACATCTGAAGAAGTCGATGTGATCGAGGCCTTCTTCAGGCGGGAGATCGACGCGCTCTTGAGGTGACGGTGCTGCCGAAGGGGCTTGAGGGAGGCGATTGGGCCATGAACGTAACCTTGCCGATCACCAGCCGGGCCGCCCTCTATCTCCGGGTCTCGACCACACGGCAGGTTGACGTCGACCTGTCCATCCCAGACCAGCGCCTCCAGACCGCCGCCTATTGCGAGCGTCAGGGCTGGTCAGTTGTGGCGGAGTATGTGGAGCCGGGTGCGTCGGCCATGGACGACAGCCGGCATGAGTTCCAGCGGATGATCGAACGGGCATCCGATGACGATCGCCCATTCGATGTCATCGTCGTCCATAGCTTCAGCCGGTTCTTCCGCGATGCCTTCGGGTTGGAGATGTACATCCGACGCCTCGCGAAGCACGGCGTGCGGCTCGTCTCCATCACCCAGGAGCTCGGGGATGATCCAGCTCAGGTCATGATGCGGCAGGTCATCGCCTTGTTCGACGAGTACCAGTCCCGCGAGAACGCCAAGCATGTGCTGCGGGCCATGAAGGAGAATGCCCGGCAGGGCTTCTATAACGGCTCCCGCCTGCCGCTCGGCTTCGCCCTCGAAGAGGTGGAGAAGCGCGGCCATCGCACGAAGAAGCGAATCGTCGTCGATCCGGTGGAAGCCGAGCTCGTGCGGCTGATGTTCGATCTCTACCTGCAGGGAGATGGCACATCGGGTCCCATGGGCATCAAGGAGATCACCAAGTGCCTCAACGCCAAGGGCTACCGCACTCGACTCGGAGCCCGCTACGGCGTCGGCACCATCCACGGGATCCTGACCAATCCCGTTTATGTCGGGGAATGGAGCTTCAACAAGCGCAGCTCCAAGACGGGGCAGGTGAAGCCGCAGCACGAAATTATCCCGATCTCGGTGCCGGCCATCCTCGATCGCCGAACTTTCGACAAGGTGCAGAAGGCTCTCAGGGCGAAGAGCCCGCACAACAGTCCGCCTCGGGTGATCTCAGGTCCGATCCTTCTGACCGGGCTGGCCTACTGCGCCTGTTGCGGCAGCGCCATGACGCTGCGCACCGGCACATCGAAGAGCGGCAGGGTCTATCGCTACTACAGCTGCTCGACCTCCGGCCGGGTCGGCAAGTCCGCCTGCAAGGGGCGGACGGTGCCCATGGAGAAGCTCGACCATCTGGTCACCCGCCACGTTGCCGAACGTGTGCTGATGCCCGAACGGCTGGAGGCGCTGCTGCAGTCCGTCATTGACCGGCGGGTGAAAGCCGATGCCGAGGTTCAGGCGCGGATCGATGAACTGTCTCGCGAAAAGACGACAGCGGAAGACAAGCTGCGGCGGCTCTACCAGCTTGTCGCCGACGGCATCGCGGAACCCGACGAGATGCTCAAGGAGCAGATTGCCAAGCTCAAGGCAGATCGGGACCGTGCACATTCGGCGCTGGAGCGGATCGAGAATCAGGGTGCCGCCGCAAGCCGGTTTGATCCGGACAAGCTCGCCCGCTTCGGGCAGCTCATGCGGTCAAACATCACAGAGGGCGAGGTGCCGTTCCGCAAAGCCTATCTACGGTCGCTTATCGACGCGGTCGAAGTCGACCAGCACGTCGTGCGCATCCACGGATCGAGGACGGTGCTTGAAAGAGCCGTACTTGCCGACCGCGCCACCCAGCCGGGTGTTCGCGGTTTTGTACGGAAGTGGCGCGCCCTAGGGGAGTCGAACCCCTCTCTCCACCGTGAAAGGGTGGCGTCCTAACCGATAGACGAAGGGCGCGCAGGCGAGGCCCTTATAGGGGCGACAGCCGGTTGACACAAGCCGTCTCCGATAGGTTCATCCACAGGCTTGCGAACCCGCGCCGGCCCGGCGGCAAAGTCCCGCCGCGCCGTGCTTTCCCGCCTCCCGACGCTACGCCGCGCGCGGTGCGCTCACCATTTTCCGGTGTTCGGCATCGATGCCCACGGCTCCTGGACCGGCAGCGAGCCGTCCTTCTGCAGAAGCTCGATCGAGATATTGTCGGGCGAGCGCACGAACGCCATATGCCCGTCGCGCGGCGGGCGGTTGATGGTGATGCCGGCATCCATCATCTTCTGGCAGGTCGCGTAGATGTCGTCGACGCGGAAGGCCAGATGACCGAAATTGCGCCCCTCGCCATAGACTTCAGGGTCCCAATTATAGGTCAGCTCGATCTCGGCGATGCCTTCCTGGCCGGGGGCGGCGAGGAAGATCAGGGTGAAGCGGCCCTGCGGCACCTCGCGCCGGCGCACTTCGACGAGGCCGAGCTTGTCGCAGTAGAAATCCAGCGAGGCATCGATGTCGGTGATGCGGACCATGGTGTGAAGATAGTGCATGTGTTCCTCGAAACGTTGGCCTCGAATGGACCTGTCCGGCCGGGCGGCCGGCTCGAAGGTGGTTGCAGCATATGAGCGCGAGCGACGACATCAAGACCGAGATCGGTGAACTTGCCGACATCGTGCGCGCCATGCGCGCGGGCGTCGCGTTCACCGGGGCCGGGCTTTCCACCGAAAGTGGCATCCCGGATTTCCGTTCGCCCGGCGGGCTGTGGACCCGCAACCGCCCGATCGACTTCGACGCCTTCCTGCGCAGCCACGAAATGCGCAGCGAGGCGTGGCGCCGGCGATTCGAGATGGAGGTCGCGTTCGGCGGCGCGCAGCCGACGCGGGGGCACCGGGCGCTCGCTCGCCTGCTGGAGCAGGGGCGCCTTGCCGGCATCGTCACCCAGAACATAGACGGGCTGCATCAGGCCTCGGGCGTACCGGACGAGCGGCTGGTCGAACTGCACGGCAACAGCACCTACGCCACCTGCCTCGGCTGCGACACGCGCTTCGAGCTGGACTGGGTGCGCGAGCGCTTCGACGCGGCGGGCGGTGAAGCACCGGACTGTCCCTATTGCGAGGGCCCGATCAAGACCGCGACCATTTCCTTCGGCCAGCCCATGCCGATGGCGGCGATGGCCCGCGCGCGGGAGCTGACGCGCGCCTGCGACGTATTCCTCGCCATCGGCTCCTCGCTGGTGGTCTTCCCGGCGGCCGGCTTTCCGGTGGCCGCCAAGCGCGGCGGGGCGACGCTGGTGATCATCAATCGCGAGGCGACCGAGTTCGACGAGATCGCGGACCTCGTGATCCATGCCGAGATTGGCGACGTGTTCGAGGCGCTGACTGAACAGCTCGGCTCCCCGTTGCCGTGAGCCCCCTCAAGCGCGCCGCGCGTGGCCGAGGAAGCGCCAGACCAGCACGAGGCTGCGCGCGGCGATCCAGCCGATGATCAGGTTGGCCAGCGCGAACATCGGCAGCGCCATGTAAATCAGCGGCGCGCCGGCGCCCTTCTCCACGAGGCGCAGCGCCGCCAAAGGCAGGGCGGAGACACCGAAGGTGTAGGCCCAGGCGCCCGGCCCGAAGGGCTGCTGGCGCAGCCAGGGCACCAGGCGGATCATCACCAGCGCCAGGAAGCAGCCATAGCCGAACAGCGCCAGCGCCACCGGATCTGCCGGCCCCGGATCGAGCATCAGATAGGCGACGCAGGCCACCGCGGGCGGCGCCAGATGCACGCCCATCGTGGCGCGCAGCTCGACCGGCAGCGCATGGTTGAACAGCCGGCTGAGCAGCACCGATTCCATGCTCATCCAAGAGATCAGCCCGAGCCCGAAATACATCCAGCCCAGCGTGACCTCGCCGAACCAGGCGCAGGCGAGCGCGGCGACCAGTCCGCCGCCGACGGTGGGCATGTAGAGGATCGCCGTGGTGTGCGCGACGTCGCGCCCGCCCTGCCATAACCCACCGATGCTCCAAGCCGCGAAGATCACGACGCCCGCCGCCCCTGCGGCGAACATGGTCCAGCCGAGCAGCGGCACATGCGGGCCGATCGCCAGGCTTGCAATCAGCGTGGTCACCGGGATCAGCGCCGCCAGCAGCGCCTGAACCGGATGGCGCAGCTCCGCGCGCGCCTCGTCCGGATGGAACAGCCATTTGCCGGCATAGAGCACGCACCACAGTGCCCAGAGCGCAAAAGCGAGGATAGCTAGCCCTTCGCCGATCGCGACCGGCGCGCCCCAGAGCCGGGAGACCGCCCGCCAGCCATTGGCAAGCCCGCCAATGCCGAGCACGCTGCCGAAGAACATGGGCCGCATGGCGAGAAGGATGGATGTCACGGGACGCCTCGGTGGTCGCGCCGGAAAATGCCGGCCGCGCGCTGTATCGGCAGGGGCGCGGCGGCCGTCAACTCGCCATCCGGCGAAGTGTCGCGTTTCGCCGTCGCGGCGCGCAGGGGCAACGCGGGAGTCAGATCAGGCGCAGGAGGAACATCAGCACGATCACCGAAATGATGACGGCGACGACCCCTGCCGCCTCCCCTGCCAAACGCTTCCTTCCAAAGGAACAACGTGTCCAACGAAAGAGACAACGACCTTCGCGTCCCCTACCCCGCCACCATGCGCACGGATGAAACCGAACGGGCCGCTTTACGTAACGGAGGCATTTCGCCTAAAGGCAAAGCTCCGCTCCCCGTGGCGGCAAGCGCGCGGCCGAGAAAGGCTGCCGATGACAAAGAACGCGACCCGAGGAAACGCCACCCAAGGAAACGCCAGACATGGCCGAACGCCTGACCCTGCCGGAGATGCGCGCCACCGCCGCGCATATGAACCGCCTGCCCTATACCGAAGCCGACATGGCCGCCATCACGCGTGCCACCCCCGCCGTGGCATCGAAGCTGTCGCCAAAATACGACCCGAGCGAGGGGATGCTCTACCTCGTCTCCAATCAGCTCCATATGGAGTTTGTCGTGGTGAAGTCACTGCGCAAGCGCACGCTCTTCGGCGCCCGCCGGCCAAACTACACGGTGATGATGGGCTTCGAACATGGCGAGGTCTGGGAACAGGGCCCGACCGTCGCCACCGCCCGCGCCGTGGCCTACATCTTCACCCGCATGGTGCAGGCCGACCAGTGGATGGTCACGGAATACGGCCGCAAGAAATGAGCGCGCCGGATCAGATCGGCGGGTGCGGGATCGAGGCCAGCACTTCGCGGGTATAGGTGGCTTTCGGTGCGGTCATGACCTATTCCGTGCCGCCCTCCTCCACCATGGCGCCCGCGCGCATCACAATGTTCTGCTTGGTGGATTCGAGGCCGCAAGGGTCCTGCTCGGTCGCCTTGGACTTCACCGGCTTTGAATTGTAGACGCCCGGCACGATCACCGCGAGATCCGGCACGGTCCGCGGTCGGCGGATGAAGTCGATGCGGTGTCGAGATTGTTCGACCCGCGCTCGCTCACCAGCAGCAGCGCCTCCTGACACGCCGACAGGGCTTTAGCCGTTTCCAAAGTGCTCCCGTCAAGCCAGCGAATCATCGTGCCGCAAGCCGGTGACGCATTCCTGATAGGCAATCTGCATGCAATTGTGCATTTTCATGTGCGGAAACGGAATTCGCCACCGCTCATATATTGGGCTGTATGCATCACCGGTTTCATGCGAAGGATTGAGGATAGATTACGTGCCCACAGCAGCAGGATAACCGCGCCCGCCATGGCCGATGAACGCCAGACCCGAACCGAGAAACTGGCGGCGGACCTCGCCTCTGCCATTCTGGACGGCACGCTGGAACCCGGCAGCCGTCTCGATGAGCATATGCTGGCCGAGCGTTACGGCACCTCGCGCACCCCGGTACGCGAGGCGCTGCGCCAGCTTGCGACCACCGGCCTGATCGAGCTGCGCCCGCGCCGCGGCGCGGTGGTTACGCAGGTGACCTCCGAGCAACTCGACACGCTGTTCGTCGCCATGGGCGAACTGGAGGCTACCTGCGCCCGCCTCTCCGCGCTCAGCATGACGCCGATCGAGCGCCGCCGGCTCGATGCGCTCCACGAGAGCATGGGCGAGATGACCGCGTGCGGCGACGTCGCCGCCTACACGGCGAGCAACACGGTTTTCCACACCATGTTCTATGCCGGCGCGCATAATGTCGTGGTGTCGGAGATGACGATTGCGCTGCGCCGGCGCCTCGCCCCGTTCCGTCAGGCGCAGTTCCGCGCGCCGGGCCGCCTCGCCCGTTCCCATGCCGAGCACGGCGCGGTGGTGCAGGCTGTGCTCACGGGCGACGCCGCCGGCGCCCATGCCGCGATGCTACACCATGTCAGCCTGGTCGAAGATGCGTTCGACCAGCTCCAGCGCATCAGCGCGGTGTGATGGGCACGGGGTCGCGTCCGGACGATGCGTGAGAAGCTGTACCGGCTGGTGCGCCTGCCCTTCGAGGTGCTGCTGGTCCCGCTCATCCTGCTCGACGAGCTGGCGCGGCCGTTCTACCGGCCATTCCTGCGCTGGGTGGCCTCATGGCGGATCGTCCACCGGGTGGAACGTTGGATCGCGGCGCGCAACCGCCTGTTCATCCTCGTGATTCTGGCGATCCCCTTCGCCATCGCCGAGCCGCTCAAGGCGGTCGGCGTGGTCGTCATCGCGCGCGGGCATTTCAGGACCGGCGCACTGATCATGGTGTTCGCCTATCTCATGAGCTTCGTCGTGGTGGAGCGCATCTACCATGCCGGCCGCGCCAAGCTGCTGACCTATCCATGGTTCGCATGGGCCATCGGCCTGATGGTGTCGGTGCGCGACGACATGCTGGAGCGGGTGCGGCGCACCGCGATCTGGCGGCTAGCCCTGCGTCTACGCCGTGAGGCGGCGCTGGCCGGGGCACGGTTCCGCGCCTGGATCAAAGGCTGAGATCGAGCGAAGGCGCCTCGCCCGCGGGCGGTTCCAACAGCTCCGACCCCTCATTCCGCACCGAATTGAGCCGCGGCGAAACCGGGCGCATCGACAGGTCGTCCGGGCTGTAGGCGCGCAGCAGGCCGGCCGGGGCCTCCGCCTCCAGCCAGCGCCCGGCCTCGCTGTCCTCGACGATGACCGGCATGCGGTCGTGCAGCGGCGCCATGAAGGGCGAGGCCGCGCAGGTGAGAATGGTGAAGGTGCGCAGCCACTCCCCGCTTGCCGGATCCTTCCAGCCCTCCCACAGGCCGGCCAGCCAGATCGGCGCGCCGTCGGCGCGGGCGATCAGGAAGGGCTGCTTGCCGCCGGCCGCACGGCGCCACTCGTAAAAGCCATCGACCGGAACGAGGCAGCGCCGCCCTGCCCGCCATGCGCCGCGAAAGGAGGCGGTGGTGGCGACCGTCTCGGATCGGGCGTTGAAGGTGCGGTTTGCGATCGAGATATCCTTCGCCCAGACCGGCACCAGCCCCCAGCGGAGCGCACCGAACTCGGCCTGCGCGGTGTGCGGATTGCGGCGAACCACCAGGAAATCCTGCGTCGGCGCGCCGTTATAGCGCGGCGGCAGGTTGGGCACCGCCGCACCGCCCGGCGGGATGCGGAAATGCTCGGCATAGGCGGTGAGGTCGCGTGCCTGCAGAAGGCGTCCGCACATGTTTCCCGCTCCCGGTCGGAGGCATCCCTCACCCTTATGCCGCCGGTGCGTGGGAACTTAAAGCCTGGCTCCCCGTTCCCTTACCCGAGTGCGTCGCCGCCCGGCGACGCCTCCTAAAAATGATCAAGGGGTTTGAGAATCATGAGTCGTCCGATTCTTGTGGGGCTGGTCGTCATCCTTGCCGTGGTTGCGGGCGTGTTCGCCTATCAGGCGTATCAGCGCGACCAGAATTCGTTGCAGATCGAGGTTGGCCCGCAGGGCGTGAAGGTCGATCCGCCGGGCTGAGCCGGCCTGATATCGGGCGGTCAGGTTGCGTTTGGAATCCGGGTCGCGATGGGCTACGCCATGGCGTCCTTACCCGTCGATCCGGTGTTCCATGCAGTTCGTCCTGACCGCCCACGACCGCCCGAATTCGCTCCCGCTGCGCCTTGAGGTGCGCCCGAGTCATCTCGACTATCTGCGCTCTCTCGGCAGTGCGCTGGTGCTGGCCGGCCCCATGCTGGACGAGGTGGGCAAGCCTTGCGGTTCGGTGCTGGTCTATGAGGCGGAAGACCGGGCCGCCGCGCAGGCCATGGTCGATGCCGATCCCTACACCAAGGCCGACCTGTTCGCGAACGTCGAGCTCAAGGGCTACCGCGTCGTCGTCAAGGACGGAGCGATGGGCGCCTGAGCCTTGGGTTCCGCGCTCGTCCCTACGGCCTCTCCCATCGTTTCTCGCCCCTTCACGACGGCATCGCCGCAGCGAATTCGCTGTTCTGCCCGGCCGGTGTTGAGAACTCGGTGCGCACGCGCGGCAGCGCCGCGGGATAGGCTTCCTGCAGGAAGGCGATCAGCCGCTCGCGCACCTCGCAGCGTATGTCGAACACCCGTCCGGCATTGGACGCGCTGACCAGAATGCGCACCTCCATCACGCTCTCGCGGAAATCGGTCACCTGAACGTTCACCACGCGCTTGTCCCAGAGCGGCGACGCGTGGACGATCTCCTCGACCTTGGCGCGCAACACCCCGACCGGGACGCTGTAGTCGAGATAGATCATCACCGTGCCGATCAGCGCCGAGCCCTCGCGCGTCCAGTTCTGGAACGGCTGCTCGATGAAATAGCTGAGCGGCAGGATGAGGCGACGCCAGTCCCACAGCCGCACCACCACATAGGTCGAGGTGATTTCCTCGACATTGCCCCACTCGCCTTCCACCAGCAGCGCGTCGTCGATGCGGATCGGCTGGGTGACAGCAAGCTGGATGCCGGCCAGAAGGTTCTTGAGCACCGGCTGGAGCGCGAGGCCGACCACGATGCCGGCCGCACCCGCCGAGGCGAGCAGACTGACGCCATATTGCCGGACTTCCTCGAACGACATCAGCACCGCCGACAGGGCGATGGTGAAGATGATCACCGAGGCGACGCGGCGCAGGATGCGGGTCTGGGTGACGTGCTTGCGCGCCAGCAGATTGTCTTCCGCGTCGAGCTTGAAGCGCCGCAGATAGACCGTGACCCAGATGTGCAGCGCGGTCTGGGCCAGCCACGCGATCAGCGCGATGAAGCACACCAGCAGGAACTGCTGGACGATTCCCGTCTCCTGCCGGCTGAGCGGCGCGACGCCGGCGGCGACCCACAGGCCGATGATCATCGCCGCGAGGCGGGTCGGCCCTTCGGTGCGCGACACCAGCGAGCGCCAGAACAGATCCATCCCGCCCACCGCACGGGTCACGATGCGGAACGCCAACGTGTGCAGCGCGCGCGCCAGCAACACCGCGAGCACGAACAGCACCAGGCTCACCGCCCAGCTCGGAATCCATGGCAGCGTGCGCTCGATGCCTTCGAGCGCGCTTTCGATATAGTACATCCGCCCTCCGCAGGTTACCCGGAGCTAACAGGCGGGAGGCCGCCGGGTTCCCGCAGTGCAACAAAGGCGCGCGGGAAACGCAGGGCCGACGTTTCGACGAGGCGCATTCGTCAGGCGATGTGGCCTCGGAAAGAGGGCCACCGGCCGCTCCTTCGGGCAGAACGGCAGGGTCAGGCTCACACGGGACGCGGCTCCGGCATCCCCTCACCCGCCGGCGCGCTGGCAGGGGCGACGGTCGATCCACGCTGGCCGGCGCGATATTGCCGGGGCGAGACGCCGAAAGCGTTCCGGAACTCGCGCGAGAAATGCGCGGCGTCGGAGAAACCGCAGTCGAAGGCGATCTCGGTGATGGTGCGCGGGCTGTTTTCCAGCATCCAGCAGGCGTAGTCCTTGCGCAATTGCCGCTGGAATGCCGCCGGCGCCACGCCGAGCGCCGCATTGAAGGCGCGCTCCAACTGGCGGCCCGAACAGCCGACATAGCGCGCAATGGCGTCGACGGACGGCGGATCGTCGAGCCGCTGCTCCATGAAATGCACGGCCTGATGCACGCGCGCATCGGCGACATGGGCGAGATCGGCGAAGAAATGCGGCTGCGGCAGCGAGGACGGACGCATGCCCTGCAGCATCATGTGGCGCACCGCCTGATTGGCCTTGGACGCCCCGCAGTGCCGGGTGATGAGGTAAAGCCCAAGATCGATCGCCGCCGTGGAACCCGCGCAGGACAACAGGTCGCCCTCATCGACGAACAGCTTGTCGGTGACCGGCCGCAGGTTCGGGAACTGCGACTGGAAGGCCTCCAGCACGTTCCAGTGGATGCACACGGTCCGCTTCCTCGCGAGTCCCGCCTGCGCGATGGCGAAGGTGCCGGTGCACACGCCGATCAGCCGCACGCCGGCCTCGGCCACCGCGCGAAGATAGTCCAGCAGGGCGGGCGGATGATGCTCGTTGAGATAATCGTTGCCGCCGCACACCGCGATGTAATCGAACTGGGTCGGCGCCAGCAGCGGGGAGGCGTCGGAGATCACCACGCCGCAGCTCGCCCGGCGCGGCGTGCCGTCGAGGCTCATCACCGCCCATGAGGCGTGAATCTGCCGGCTGCGCCCGCCATGATCGGCGGCAAGCCGCAGCGCGTCGATCAGGCCGCCGAAAGCGGCAAGCGTGAATTGATCGAGCAAAATGAAACCCACGCGCAACGGCGAGGTGCGCGACGGCGCCGGGTGGGAGAGCGCTCGCTCCGGCATGAGGATCGAAGGTGGTGACAAGGGCAGCATGTCGCCCATATCAAAGTTTTTGGCCCGATCCTGCAAGCCGCCGCTGCGTCAACTGGATGATGATCCGTCAGCCTGCTCATGAGGGGAGACAATAAACATGGCACGCATCCACGGTCTCGTTACCGCGTCGGCGCTTGCGCTCGCCGCCGCCACTGCGCCGGCCTCGGCGCAAGACGCCCTGCATGTCGCCTGGTATGGCGGCAACTGGGGCGATGCCTTCAAGGCCTGCGTCGCCGACCCCTTCACCAAGGCGACCGGCGTCAATGTCGTGCCGGAGGTCGGCACCTCGACCGTCACCCTGTCCAAGCTCCAGCAGCAGAAGGACGCGCCGACCATCGACGTCGCCTGGATGGATGGCGGCGTGAGCGAGCTGGCCGATGCCGCCGGCGTGCTTGAACCGATCACCGAGGCCGGGGTGCCGAACCTCGCCAACACCGTGCCGCAGGCGGTCTACAAGAAGGACGGCAGCATCTATGCCGTGGGCACCGGCTATTACTCGCTTGGGCTGACCTACAGCACCAAGGAGATCAAGGCGGCGCCGACTTCCTGGAACGACCTGTGGAAGCCGGAATATGCCGATGCGGTGACGATCCCCTCGCCGGCCAATTCCTCGGGCGTGCCGTTCCTGTTCTTCCTGCACAAGATCTGGAACGCGCCGGCCGGCGACTTCGCCCCGGTCTTCGCCAAGATCAAGGAGCTGAAGCCGGCCTTGTTCTTCGATTCCTCGGGCGCGGCGTCCAACGCCTTCCAGAGCGGCGAAGCGATCATCGGCGCGCATTTCAACGTCGGTGCGTTCGACCTGATCGCCAAGGGCCTGCCGATCGGCTTCACCGTGCCGAAGGAAGGCGTCTGGGCGACCGATGCCCGGCTCCACCTCGTGAAGAACGCCCCGCGCAAGGAACTGGCGCAGAAGTTCATTGATACCGCGCTCACCCCCGCCGCCTCGCAGTGCCTCGCCGAGAAGCTCTATCTCGGCCCGTCGGTGAAGGGCGTGACCGTCTCGGCCGAGACCGCGCGTAAGCTGCCCTGGGGCGAGACCGGCTCGGTGGACAATCTCTATCTGCTGAACTGGAACGAGGTGAACGCCAAGCGCGCCGAGCTGGTCGACACCTGGAACCGCGAGATCGCCCGCAAGTAGGCGCACGCGTCAGGCGCCGCCCGCGATCCGGGCGGCGTCACTCCCCAATGACATCGAGCCGGCAGCTTTCCGGGATCGGGCCGTTTTGCGCCGATCACCGCACGCTCTGGCATAAACTGGCTCCGCCGTATGAGGCGGCCACCTTTCCGCGCGGCCGTTCGCCTCTCCAGCCAGGACACGATCTGTGCAGCCACTCCTTTCCATCGAAGCCGTCTCCAAGCGCTTTGCCGCGTACCAGGCGCTGGATAGCGTCAATCTGGCCGTCGAGGCGGGCGAGTTCATCGCCCTGCTCGGCCCGAGCGGCTGCGGCAAGACCACGCTTCTGCGCTGCATCGCCGGCTTCCTGACGCCCGATGACGGCCATATCCGCATCGACGGCGACGACATCACGCGGATGCCGCCCTATCGCCGGCCGCTCAACACCGTGTTCCAGAGCTACGCGCTGTTTCCACACATAAGCGTCGCGGACAATGTCGCCTACGGGCCGCGCCGCGCGGGAGCGGGGAAAGCCGAGGCGCAGGCGCGTGCCCGCGAGGCGCTGGCGCTGGTCGGCCTCGACGATATGGGCTCGCGCCTGCCACGCGCGCTGTCGGGCGGCCAGCAGCAGCGTGTTGCGCTGGCCCGTGCCATCGTGAACCGGCCTAAGCTGCTACTGCTCGACGAGCCGCTGAGCGCGCTCGATCTGAAGCTGCGCCGGCGCATGCAGATCGAACTGAAGCATATTCAGGAAAAGCTCGGCATCGCCTTCATCTTCGTCACCCACGATCAGGAAGAGGCCATGGCGATGGCCGACCGCATCGTGGTGATGAATGCCGGGCGCATCGAGCAGGTCGGCACGCCCGCCGACATCTACCGCGCGCCAGCCACCCGCTTCGTCGCCGAATTCGTCGGCGAGCCGAACCTGCTCCCCGTCATGCCTGCGGGACCGGGACGGGTGCGCCTCGTGCTCGCCGATGTCGAACTGCCCGCACCTGCCGGCGCGCGCTGCGCGATGGTGCGGCCGGAGGATGTGATCCTCGTCGAGGGCCCTGCGCCCGCCGACCTCGCCACCGCCGCCGGCATCGTGGAGGAGGTGATCGCGGTCGGCCCCACCACGACGCTGTTCGTGCGTTGCGGCGATATCCTGCTCAAGATCGCCCGCCTCGGCATGTCCGGCGCCGATATCGGGCCGGGCAGCCGCGTGACGATCGGCCTGCGGGCCGCCTCGCTGCACCCGATCGCGGAGTGAGCGCCGGTGAACGCCCCCCGCACCGCATTGGCCCTGTTGCTGTTCGCGCCGCTGGCGTTCTTCGCCGCCTTCTTCCTGGCGCCGATGGCGGTGGTGGCGCTGTCGAGCGTCACCACTAACGAGGGCGGCCTCACCGCCGCGCATTACGCGCGCATCCTGCTCGACCAGTATCACTGGGACGTGCTGTGGGTGACGTTCCGCATCGCGCTCTCCACCACAGCGATCTGCGTGCTGATCGGCTTTCCGCTCGCCTGGTATCTGGTGCGCATCGTGCGCTGGCGGGCGTGGCGGCGGGTCTGCGTCATCCTGATCATCGTGCCGCTGTTCACCTCGAACATCGTGCGCTCCTTCGGCTGGATGGTGCTTCTGGGGCGCACGGGCCTCATCAATCAGGGGCTGATGGGCCTCGGCCTCACCGAACGGCCGATCCGTTTCCTCGGCACCGAGACCGGCATCCTGATCGGCATGGTCTACATCCTGATGCCCTTCGTGGTGCTGTCGGTCGGCAATGCGCTGGCCAAGCTCGACACTGCCTATGAGGAGGCCTCGGCCGATCTCGGCGTCGGGCCGGCGCGCACCTTCTGGTTCGTCACCCTGCCGCTGTGCCTGCCGGGTCTGGTGTCGGGCGCGATCATGGTGTTCGCGCTGGCGGTCAGCGCCTATGTGACGCCGGCGCTGCTGTCGGGCGGCCAGATCACCGTGTTCTCGATGCTGATCTTCCAGCAATATTCCTCGGTGTTCGACTTCCATTACGGGGCGGCACTCTCCGTCACCCTGCTGGTGCTGACGCTGGTGCTGGTGACCATCGCCGGGCGTATCGGCGATGCCGGGAGGAAAGCGGCATGATCGCGCGTCTTCTCATCCGCCTCGTCGCGCTGCTCGCCCTCGCCTATCTGGTGCTGCCGCTCGTGGTGATCATGGGCGCCTCGCTGACGCAGACCAGCTATCTCGCCTTTCCGCCGGAGGGGCTGACGCTGAAATGGTTCGGCGTGCTGTTCGACGACCCGTCCTATGTGTCGGCCTTCGTCACGTCAACGCTACTGGCGCTGGCGTCGACGGCGGTGGCGATCCTGCTGGCAGTGCCCGCGAGTCTCGCACTGGCACGCTATGTATTCTCCGGGTGGGCGGCGGTCTCCGCGCTGCTGATGTCGCCGCTGGTGCTGCCCTATGTGGTGCTGGGCGCCGCACTGCTGCAATTCGGCAGCGCGATCGGGCTGGCGCGCTCCTTCGAGGCGCTGCTGGTGGGCCATGTGATTATCGTCACGCCCTTCGTGCTGCGCTCGGTGCTGCCCCTGCTCACCCCCGAGCAGCGCGCGCTGGAAGAAGCCTCGCTCGATCTCGGCGCGACCCCGCTCGCCACCTTCTTCCTTGTCGTGCTGCCCCAGATCCGCGGCGGCATCGTCTCGGGCGGCCTGCTCGCCTTCATCTCCTCCTGGATCAATGTCGAGCTGTCGATCTTCAACACCTCGTCGGCGCTCAACACCATCCCGGTGAAGATGTTCAACTACGTGCAGTACACGATCGATCCGACGATCGCGGCAGTGTCCGCGATCACCATCGTCGCGGCTGCGCTCGTCATCATTCTTCTCGATCTGCTGATTGGACTGGACATGCTGTCCGAGTCCCGTCGGTCCTAATCCAACGGAGCCTTCGCGATGCGCAAGCAGGATAGTTTTGACGTCATTTACACGCACACCGAGGGCGAGCCGCTGTGCATCATCCACGGCGGGATTCCCTACCCGGCGGGTTCCTCCATCATCGAGAAGCGCGCCTTCCTCGAAGCCAATTACGACTGGGTGCGCGAGGCGCTGATGCGCGAGCCGCGCGGCCATCGCGACATGTTCGGCGTGTTCCTCACCCCGCCCTCCTCGCCTGACTACGACGCCGGCCTGATCTACATCGACGGCACGCAGTACTCGCACATGTGCGGCCACGGCACGATCGCGGTCGCGATGGCGATGGTTGCGCACGGCTTCGTGCGCCGCTCGGATGACGGCATCACCAAGATCCGCTTCGAGACAACCGCCGGCCTCGTGCAGGCCGAGGTCGCGACCGATGGCGACGAGGTGCTGTGGACGCGCTTCGAGAACGTGCCGGCCTATGTCGCGGCGCAGGACGTCGCCTTCGACCTGCCGGGCGTCGGCGCGCTCAAGGCCGATATCGTGTGGGGCGGCAATTATTTCGGCATCATCGACCTGCGCGGCACCTCGCTGAAGATCGGCCCGCAGAACGGCTCCGAGCTCTCGCGCCTCGGCATCCTCGCCCGCGAGGCGATCCGCGAGAAGGTGAAGATCCAGCACCCGACCGCCGGCCACATCAACAACTTCAACTTCGTCACCTTCTGGCACGAGCCGACCATCGCCGGCGCGCTGTACAAGAACGTGCACGTCTTCAGCGCCGGCCAGCTCGACCGCTCGCCGGGCGGCACCGGCACCAGCGCGATGATGGCGATGTTCGAGGCGCGCGGCGTGATCGGCCTCCACCAGAAGATCACCTCCGAGGGCCTGCTGGGCACCGGCACCTTCGAGGGCGAGCTGATCGGCGAGACCCGGCTCGACAATGTCCGTGCCGTTCGCCCGACGGTGAAGGGCACAGCGGGCCTGCTCGGCACGGCGCGCTGGATCATCGACCGCAAGGACCCGGTCGGCGCCGGCTTCCTCGTCGCCTGAGGCCGGGCGGCGGGATCGTCCGCCGCGACCGCTGTAAAAAAGATAAACCGGCGCCGCGGTACGGCGCCGGTCTCTGGGGTAGCGGAGAGGACCAAGGCGACAGGCGATCACCGCTCGTCGAAAATGCCCTGAAACAGCTCGGCGGCGCGCCGCACCTGCGCCTCGCTCACATCGAGATGGGTGACGACCCGCATGCGGGTGGGGCTCTCGACGCCGAACCGGATGCCGTGCGGCCGGAGCTTGGCGGCAATGGCATCGGCATTCAGCGCGCAATCGGACAGGTCGAGGAACAGGATGTTGGTCTCGACGCGGGCCGGATAGACGCGGGCACCTCCCGCGCCGTCCACGAGGCCGGCGAACAGGCGGGCATTCTCATGATCCGCCGCGAGGCGCTGATAGTTGTGCGCCAGCGCATAGAGCCCGGCCGCCGCCAGAAAGCCGGACTGGCGCATCGCTCCGCCGAGGCGGTGCTTCCAGTACCAGGCTTCCTCGATGAACCCCTTGCTGCCGGCGAACACCGCGCCGACCGGGCAGCCCAGCCCCTTGGAGAGGTCGATCCACGCGCTGTCATAGCCGGCGGTGTGGGCGCTCATCGGCGAGCCGGAGGCCACGGCGGCGTTCGGCAGCCGCGCCCCGTCCATATGAGCGGCAAGGCCGCTTGCGTGTGCGACCTCGGCGATCTCTGCGAGACGCTCCGTCGGCCAGACGGTGCCGCCGCCGCGATTGGAGGTCTGCTCGACGCTGATGACGCGGCTGCGCGGCGAGCGCTGGCGCAGCGGGCGGATATGCGCCCTCGCCTCGGCCGCCGAGAACACGCCGTCGGCGCTGGGAATCGTGCGGAACTGCGCCCCCGCCAGCGCCGCGGCCCCTGCCCCTTCCGAGCCGAAAACATGCGCGCTGGAGGCCGCGATGATCTCATCGCCGGGCCGGCAATGCACGAGATAGGCGATCTGGTTGCACATGGTGCCGGAGGGCAGGAAGATCGCGTCCTCCATGCCGAGAAGACCCGCCACCTGGGCGCAGAGTTCGAGCGTGGTCGGGTCCTCGCCGCGCTGCTCATCGCCGACCTCGGCGGTGGCCATGGCCGCGAGCATGCCGGCGGACGGCTTGGTCGAGGTATCGGAGACGAGGTCGATCGACCATGTCGGAACGGTGCCGGTGGTGCTCACTTGGCCAACTCCAGATGGTGGCGGAGACGGTCGAACAGGCGCAGCACGTCGTCCTCGTTATTATAGAAATGCGCCGCAGCGCGCAGATGACCGTCCTTGCTGGCGACGCGGATGTCGTCGGCTTCCAGCGCCGCCTCGATACGGTCGGCATCGGCACCACCGAGATCGAAGCTGACGATACCGGCACGCTGCTCCCAGGCGCGCGGCGTGCGCAGCTTCAGGCCAATACGGTCGGCTTCCGCGATCATCAGGTCGGTCAGCCGGTGCACCCGGTTCTCGATGTGATCGAGACCGATGGCGCCGATGAAGCGCGCCGAGGCTCGCTGCACGGCGAGGCCGAGGAAGTTCGGATTGCCGTACTCGAACCGGTGCGCATCCGGCGCGAAATGCGGATCGGGATCGGTGCGGTCGAAGGTGGCGAAGGAGTATTTTGCCGCGAAGGGCGGGCGGAAGCGGTCGAGCGCTTCGGGCGCGACATACATGAGGCCCGCGCCAGCGACGCTCATCTGCGCCTTGTGTCCGCCCGAGGCGACGACATGCGCGCCGAGATCGTCGATCCGCCGGTTGAGCACACCGATGGCCTGGATCCCGTCGACGAGGAACAGCACGCCCCTGTCGCGGCAGATCTGCGCCAGCGCGTCGACATCGGCCCGCTCGCCGAGGCCATAAGCGACCCAGGCGATGGAAAGAATGCGGGTGCGGGCGTCGATGGCGTCACGCAGCGCATCGGTGCTCACGCGCCCGTCCGCGCCGGCCGGCACGATGCGGATGTCCACGCCGCGCCGGGCGAGCGGCCGCCAGGGGAAGGTGTTGTTCTCATGCTCGGAAACCGAGATCACGAGATTGTCGCCCTCGCGCCAGTCGAAGCCCTGCGCGACGATGTTCACCGCCTCCGACGTGTTCTTCACCAGCGCCAGCGTCTCCGGCGCCGCGCCGAAGGTCTCGCCGACCGCGCGGCGGGTCACCTCAACCGCGTCCATCGAGAACGCCCAGCGGCCCGCCGCCTTGGTCTCGATATCGGCGAACCACTCGGCCGCCGCCTGCGCCGCGCAACGCGGCAGTAGCGCCTTGCGGGCGATGTCGAGATAGGCCGTGGACTTCGTCGCTCCGAACTCACCGCGCAGCGCCGCCCAGTCGGGCGTGCCGTCGGCGAGGCGGGGGATGAGCGGCATCGGGTCCTTGGGCTGGGAATTGTTCTTGTTCATGGCGTCCTGCGAGGCGTGAGGCTACGGATCGGCGTGGGAAATCTGGCTGATGAAGGCTCGGGCGCGTTCGGTGGTCGGCGCGCCGAAGAAGGCGTCCGGCGGCGCGGCCTCGACGACCTCGCCCTTGTCCATGAACACGACGAGATCGGCGACGCGGCGGGCGAAGCCCATCTCATGGGTCACGACGATCATCGACTGGCCGGCGCGGGCCAGCTCTTCCATGACGTCGAGCACTTCATGGACCATCTCGGGATCGAGCGCGGAGGTCGGTTCGTCGAACAGCATCACCTCCGGCTCCAGCATGAGCGCGCGGGCGATGGCGACGCGCTGGCGTTGGCCACCGGAGAGCTGGCCGGGAAATTTGTGGGTCTGGCTTGTAAGCCGCACCCGCGCCAGCAGGCCATGGGCGCGGGCGATCGCCCGGTCCTCCGGCTCGCCGCGCGCATAGACCGCGCCGAGGGTGAGGTTCTCCAGCACGGTGAGATGGGGGAACAGGTTGAAGCTCTGGAACACCATGCCGACACGGCGGCGCACCTGCGCCAGCGCTTCCGCGGTCCCGTCCAGCGTGATGCCGCAGGCGTCGAGATGGCCTTCCTGAAACGGCTCCAGCCCGTTGATGCAGCGGATGAGCGTCGACTTGCCCGACCCCGAAGGGCCGCACAGCACGATCTTCTCGCCCGGCGCGAGCCCGAGCGCCACGTCGCGCAGCACGTGATGCGTGCCGTACCATTTGTTCAGGCCGACCATTTCGACCATGAGCGGGCGGGCAGCCGTCATCGCGCCGCCCTCCGCGCCCGGCGCTGATTGTCCCGCTCGATCGACGAGCCATAGGCGGACATGGCCGAGCAGATGATGAAGTAGAGCAGGAAGACGAACAGATAGCCTTCCGTGCCGTAGCGCACCCAGTTCGGGTCCTGAAGCGCGGCCTTGGTGGCGCCCAGCACGTCGAACAGGCCGAGAATGCTGAAGAAAGTGGTGTTCTTGAAGGCGCGGATGATGTCGTTGAACAGCGCCGGCACCACCACGGCGAAGGCCTGCGGCAGCACGATCTTGCGCATGCGCAGCCAGTAGCCGAGGCCGAGCGCCTTGGCGGCCTCGTCCTGTCCTTCCGGGATCGCCTGCAGCCCGCCGCGGATCACCTCGGCGGCATAGGCGGCGAAGAAGACGATCATGCCGATTTCGGCGCGGATCAGCTTGTCGACGGTCAGTTGCGGCGGCAGGAACAGCGGCAGGATCAGCGCGGCGAAGAACAGAAGCGCCAGCAGCGGGATGCCGCGCACGCCCTCGATGGTCGCAACGCACAGGAAGCGCACCACCGGCAGCTCCGAGCGCCGGCCCAGCGCCAGCAGCACGGCGAGCGGCAGGCCGCCGGCGATGGTGCCGCCGAAGATGATGAAGGTGAGCGGCAGGCCGCCCCAGACATCGGTGCCGACCTCTGCGAGGCCGAACAGGCCGCCGCGCAGCAGCAGGATGGAAACGGTGAACACGATGGCCCAGCCGACGAGCCGCGCCCGCACCGGCAACAGCCGCGTCGCCGATATCACGCCGAACACCACCCACAGCGATACGATGATTCCGCCGCGCCATTGCTCGGCATAGGGATAGGCGCCGAACAGGATGACGCGGTGCTTCTCGACGATCACAGCCCAGCACGCGCCGAGCGCCTGCCGGCAGGCGGCGCCGTCGCCTGGCGCGTACCACACGGCATCCACGACGCCCCATTGCAGCACGCGCCACAGCACGATGGCGAGGACCGCGCCGAGCACGAAGGTGACGATCCCGCCGAGCGGCGTCTGGAACAGATGGCGCTGCGCGAAGGCGCGCACGCCATGCGGCGCCTGCGGCGGCGGGCGCAGGCCCGCCTCGCCGGAATAGGCGAAGGAACGCGGAGCGGCGGGCATGTCGGCACTCATCTCAGCGCTCCGGGATCTGTACGGCGCGGTTGACGAGATTGGCCACCCCGCCAATGGCAAGGCACATCAGCAGATAGACCACCGCCATGATCGACAGCACCTCGATGGTCCGCCCGCTATAGGTGAGCGCGGTGTTGGACACGCTGAACAGGTCGGGATAGCCGACCGCCACGCCGAGCGAGGAGTTCTTCAGCAGGCTGACATATTGCGCGGCGAGCGGTGGCACGATCACCCGCAGCGCCTGCGGCACCATCACCTTGCGATAAAGATCGGAACGCGAGAGGCCGATGGCATTTGCGGCCTCGATCTGCCCGGCATCGACGCTGACAAGGCCCGAGCGCACGATCTCGGCGATGAAGGCCGCGATATAGAAGGACAGGCCGAAATAGATGGCGAGGAATTCCGGGGCGAGCGTCGCCCCGCCGGCATAGTTGAAGCCGCGCAGCACCGGCACCGACCAGGCGGCGGGGGCGCCGAGACCGAGCCACACCGCCAGCGGCGGAAGCAGGAAAGCGACGATCTGGAGGAGCGCCAGCCCCTTGATCCGCAGGCCGGTACGCCGCCGTCGACGGTCCGCCCGGCGGCCGATGACGAAAGCGATCGCCGCGCCGATGCAAGCCGCGCCCAAAACCAGCAGCGCAACCCCGCCCTGTTCCGGGGCGGGAACGGTCAGCCCGCGATTGGACGCGAAGCCCAGGCCGAACAGGGACCAGGACTGGCGCGGCGGCGGCAGCAGCGTGAAGAAGCTGTACCAGAAGACGATCTGCACCAGCTGCGGCGTGTTGCGGAAGGCTTCGACATACGCCTTGGCGAAGCCGGCCAGCAGAGCGTTCGATGAAAGGCGGGCGAAGCCGAGCGCCACCCCGATGAGGCTGGCGGTGACGATGCTGACCGCCGACAGCAGCACGGTATTGCCGATGCCGACGAGGAAGGCGTCGAGATAGCTCTCGCCCGGCGAGAACGCGAAGAACGCCTCGCCGAGCGCGAAGTTCGCCGGATCAAACAGGAAGCCGAAGCCGGATGTCATGCCGCGCCTGTCGAGCGCGTCCATCGCATTGGTGGCGAGCCACAGGCCCAGCGCGCCGAGCACGGCGAGCAACAGCGCCTGCCAGAACACCGCCCGCACGCGCGGATTGCGCCAGGGCGGCACGGAAGCCGCCGCCCTTGTCGATGGAGATGTCACGCTCATGATGCTGACCGGCCCGGCTGCACGCTGTGCCTCAGAGCGGCGGGGCGTAAATGAGGCCGCCGTCGGTGTACTGGGCGTTGATGCCGCGTTCGAGCTTCAGCGGCGAGCCCTTGCCGACATTGCGGTCGAACACCTCGCCGTAATTGCCGACCTGCTTGATCACGTTGTAGGCCCATGCCGGATCGAGCCCGAGCCCCTTGCCGCCGGCATCCTCGGTGCCGAGCAGCCGGCGCACGGTCGCGTCGGTCGAGGTCGCCTTCATGTCGTCGACGTTCTTGGAATCGACGCCGCTCTCTTCCGCCTGGAACAGGGTGAACACCGTCCACTGGACGATGTCGCGCCACTGCGGATCGTCCTGCCGCACCACCGGGCCCATCGGGTCCTTGCCGAACAGTTCGGGCAGGATGATGTAATCCTCCGGGTTCGGCGCCACGGCGGCGCGGGTCGAGGACAGGCCGGAAGACGACTGCACGGCGACATCGCAGCGGCCGCCGAAGAAGGCGGTGTTGATTTCCTTCTGGTCGTCGATCACCACGAGCTTCAGGGTGATGCCGAACTTCTTCTGGATGTCGGCAACCACGCGCTCCGAGGTCGAGCCCGGACGCACGCAAACGCTGGCGCCGTCGAGATCCTTGGCGCTGGTCACGCCAAGCGCCTTCGGCACCATCAGGCCCTGGCCGTCATAGAAAGTGGGCGCGAGGAAATCGAGGCCGAGATCGGTATCGCGCGAGCGTGTCCAGGTGGTGTTCGCCACCGTGACGTCGACTTCGCCGGTCTGCAGCGCGGTGAGACGGGTCTGGTTGTTGGTCTTGAGAAACTTCACCTTGGTCGCATCGCCGAAGACGGCGGCGGCAAGCGCGCGGCAGGTGTCGACGTCGATGCCGTTCCACTCGCCCTTGCTGTCGACCGAGGAGAAGCCGGGGCGGCTGCCATTCACCGCGCAGGTGACCACGCCGTTCTTCTTCACCGTCTCAAGGGTCGATGCGCCAGCAGGCACACACACCGCCGCGAGGGCACCAAGGGCCACAAGGCCCGTCGCGAGATAGTTCCTCATCTCTGTCAGTCTCCGTACCTCTGGAAGGACGCCTCAGGCGTCGTTTTTCTGCTTGGAAGAACGTTCGGCCGCCGCAGCGCCCAGCCGCAGGCGCATCTCCAGGCCGCGGCGCAGATGCGCGCGCATCTGCTTCACCGCGAGGCGCGGCTTGCGCGCGATGACGGCGTCCAGAATCTCGATGTGGTCGGCGAGCGTCGAATAGACGTTCTCGTGCGAAAAATAGCGCGGCAGGTGGAAGGCGAGGCGAAAGCGCAGCCGCAGCAGCCGCACCGTTTCCGCCAGCGCGGCATTGCCGGCGGCCTGCATCAGCAGATCGTGGAATTCGGTGCCGGCATCGTCGATTTCCACAGCGGTGAAGGCGGTGGGGTCCGTCGCCATGGTCCGCATACGGATGCCGCAGGCTTGAAGCGCCGGCGAGGCTTCGCCGCCCGCCGCGAGTTCCGCCGCGAGACATTCCAGCACCTCGCGGACACGGTAGATCTCGGCAAGATCCTCGGGCGCGACGCGCTTCACGAAAGTGCCGCGCGCCGGCTTTACCTCAACCACGCCTTCCTGTTCGAGCTGGTGCAGCGCCTCGCGCACCGGCATGCGCCCGATGCCCAACTGTTCGGCCAGCTTGCGTTCGGAAAGCGGGGCGCCCTCCTCCAGCGTGCCGCCGAAGATCAGGGAGACGAGGCGGTTATAGGCGCGGTCGCGCTCGAATTCGAAACTCGGTGTCATGCCGACATACTGGACAACCGGTATACCAGTTGCAAGCCGAGATGAGCGGCATCGTCGGCCCAAGAAACAGGCAACGCCAAGCCGCGCGCCGAACCCGATGGCGGCAGCCCTGTGGAAGACGGGTTTGACTTTGCCCCTGCGAGCCCCCAACTTCCTTTCATGATCATCGAGCGCGCACAGCATCGGCATTTTCGGGTGTGCCCCATCGCGGGACATTAGCCCCCGGACCGGTCGCGCTGCGCCCCGGCGCCGGGGCGCTTGCTCACGTCACGTGTAGCCGGCGAAGCTGCTGAGGCGGCACTCACCCACATCAACTGGACATGACACGCGAAGCGTTCACCGCGCTTGCGCGCCTATCGCACTGGAGACTTCCATGACCACCACCGCGCGCCGCAAGCCGGCCATCCTCGTCACGCGCGACGATCACGCGCAGCTGACAAAGCTCGCCGACAGCTATGCGAACAGCCAGCCCGAGCTTGCCGAGGAGCTTTACACCGAGCTGGACCGCGCCCGTGTGGTCGCCACGCAGAAGGCCGGCACGGGCTTCGTGCGCATCGGTTCCTCGTTCCGGTTCACGACGGATGGCGGCGATGACCGCAACGTTACCCTCGTCCTTCCCGGCGAGGCCGATATTGCGGAGGGCAAGGTGTCGGTCATGACGCCCATTGGCGTCGCGCTGATCGGGCTCTCGGCGGGTCAGTCGATGAAGTGGACGGCGCGTGACGGCACTGTCCATACGCTCACTGTCGTCAGCATTGAGGGGGGTGAGACGGGCGAATAGTGAACCGCCCCTAGATTCCTGGACGCCTTCTTCCCTAAATTTTGAGGCAAGGAGGCCCCGATGGGCAAAGCGAACGTCACCGAGGACTTCAAGGGTGACGCCGTCCTTCAGATCACCGAGCGGGGTGATTCGGTTGCGGAGGTGGCGGCGCGGCTGGGGATCAGCAAGCACTCGCTCTACGAGTGGAGGAAACGGTACGGCAAGCCTGCCGCCGTGGCCCGCGATGACGATCAGGCCGCTGAGGTCCGCCGGCTGAAGCGCGAGCTGCAGCGCGTGACGGAGGAGCGCGACATCCTAAAAAAAGCGGCCGCGTACTTCGCCAAGGATGCAAAGTGAAGTACGCGTTCATCGCCGAGCATCGCCTGCAGTTTTCGATCCGCGCCATGTGTCGGTGCCTGCGTGTCCAGCCCAGCGGCTTCTACGCCTGGCTGAAGGACCCGCTGAGCAAGCGCGCGCGGGAAGACCAACGACAGACCGAGTCACCCATCGAGTTCGAACGGCAGCACAAAGCCAAAGCCGAGGGCGTCTAGAGCGGTTTCTGGCTGATCCGATTCAGAGCGGGATTCCCAAATCGCGGCATGTCTGCTTCCTTCGCGTTCGGAGTGGTGGAGATGGATCATGTCGCGCGCCTACAGCCAGGATTTGCGGGATC